>NZ_JANMSQ010000111.1:0-5801 GCF_031389465.1 Pseudolysinimonas sp. | reverse complement strand
CGCATAGGTACGGGCCGCATCGACGAGACCGGCGAACAGGCGCGCGTCTTCGGCCGCGTCCTCTTCGGGATGCCACTGCACGGCGACCCCGAACGGCACACCCTCGAGTTCGACCGCCTGCACGATGCCGTCGTCGGTGCGAGCGGTGACCTTGAGACCCGAGCCGACGGTGTCGAGCGCCTGGTGGTGGTAGCTCTTGACCGGCAGCTTCGATCCGACGAGGGCGTCGAGCTCGCTTCCCGGTTCGGTCTCGACGACGTTCGTCGCGAACTCCCCGCCGCCGATGCGGTAACGGTCATCGCCGACGATGTCGGGCACGTGCTGGTGCAGCGAGCCGCCGCGATTGACGTTGAGCACTTGCATCCCCCGGCAGATGCCGAGGAACGGGATCTCGCGGTCGATCGCCGCGCCGAGCAGGGCGTCCTCCCACGCGTCGCGTTCGAGGTGCGGCTGGTCGGTGTGTTCGCCCGGTTCCTGCCCGTACCGGGCGGGGTCGACATCCGCTCCCCCGGTGACGATGAGACCGTCGACGCCGTCGAGTACCCGCCGCACGACCTCCTCGGACACCGGCTGCGGCGGAAGCAGCACGGGGATGCCGCCCGCGCGCTGCACGGCCTCGAAGTAGACGGCGGGCAAGAACGCCGCGGTGACGTCCCACGCTCCGGTCTGCGCGCGTTGCTTGTACGTGGTCAAGCCGATCACCGGCTTCGGTGCGGTCACAGTCGCTCGAACCCCCGCACCCGCTCCCAGTCGGTGATCGCCGCGTCGTAGGTCTTCTGCTCGATGCGCGCGTTGTTGAGGTAGTGGGCGACGACCGTGTCACCGAATGCCGCCTTCGCGATCGCCGACCCGGCGAACAGATCGGCGGCATCCCGCAGCGTCGACGGCACCCGCGGCTTGTCGGAGACGTACGCGTTGCCGGTGAACATCGGCTCGAGCTCGAGTTCGTTCTCGATGCCGTACAGCCCGCCGGCGATGATCGCGGCGACCGCCAGGTAGGGGTTGACGTCGCCACCCGGCACCCGGTTTTCGACGCGCAGGCCCTGGCCGTGGCCGACCACGCGCAGCGCGCAGGTGCGGTTGTCCTCCCCCCACGCGACCGCCGTCGGCGCGAACGATCCTTCGACGTAGCGCTTGTAGGAGTTGATGTTCGGTGCGAAGAACAGCGTCATCTCGCGCATCGTGTGCAACAGACCGGCGATCCAGTGCTCCATGAGCTTGCTCATCCCGCGCCCATCGGCCATGACCGCCGAGCCGTCGGTGCCGCGCACCGAGAGGTGGATGTGGCAGGAGTTGCCTTCGCGCTCGTTGTACTTCGCCATGAAGGTGAGCGACTTGCCGTGCTGGTCGGCGATCTCTTTCGCGCCGTTCTTGTAGATCGTGTGGTTGTCGCAGGTGGCGAGCGCTTCGGCGTAGCGGAAGGCGATCTCCTGCTGGCCGAGATTGCATTCGCCCTTGACACCCTCGCAATACATGCCCGCCCCCTCCATGCCGATCCGGATGTCGCGCAGCAGCGGCTCCATGCGGGTTGACGCGAGCAGGGCGTAGTCGATGTTGTAGTCGGATGCCGGCATCAGTTCGCGATAGCCCTTCGCCCACGCCGCGCGGAACGAGTCGTCGAAGACGATGAACTCCAGCTCGGTGCCGACGAACGGCACGAGCCCCTTCTCGGCGAGCCGGGCGATCTGTGCCTTGAGGATCTCGCGCGGCGACACGGCGACGGGCACCGCGTCGGGGGTGGTCAAGTCAGCCATCACCAGCGCGCTGCCGGGCAGCCAGGGCACGAGCCGGAGGGTGTCGAAGTCGGGCACGAGCACCATGTCGCCGTAGCCGGTCTCCCACGACGAGATGTCGTAGCCCCCGACGGTGTCGTTCTCGACGTCGACCGCGAGCAGGTAGTTGCACGCCTCGGCGCCGTGCTCGGCGACATCCTCACGGAACAGCCGAGCCGCGACCCGCTTGCCGACCAACCGGCCCTGCATGTCGCAGAAGGCAAGGATGACGGTGTCGATGTCACGCTTGTCGATGAGGCGGTTGAGCTCTTCGAGCGTCAGGTTCCCGGAGCCGGTGGGCTTGCTGGTCATCGACGGTGCCTCTCCTCGCGGTCGCGGATTCGACCATTACAGCCTAGGTGGCGCGGGCACCACTCAGCAGATGTAACGAGTCGTTAACACCCAAAGGTAGACACCAAGTACCAATGAGGGCCATAGTCGTCCGCAAGCGTGGACGCTGGCGTTCCCGGTCGCCCACGTACCCCACCGTTGGAATCGGAAGGACCGTGATGGCAGAGACCAAGAGCGCCGCAGGTGTGAAGTACACCAGCGCAGGCGCCGAGTACTTCGAGAAGCGCAAACTGAAGCGAACCGCCGGAGTCTGGGGCCTCTGGGGCCTCGGCATCGCCGCCGTCATCTCGGGCGACTTCTCCGGTTGGAACGTCGGGCTGTCGACGACGGGATGGGGCCCGCTCTTCATTGCGACGCTGATCATCATCGTCATGTACTTCACGATGATCTTCTCGATCGGCGAGATGAGTGCGGCAATGCCCCACACCGGCGGCGCCTACTCGTTCGCCCGAGCCGGGATGGGCCCATGGGGCGGTTTCATCACCGGTCTCGCCGAGACTGTCGAATACGTGGTCACGACGGCTGTGATCGTATGGTTCTCGGGCGTCTACGCCGACTCGGCGATCGTCGCGCTCACCAACGACGCCGACGGAGTGTTCCTGCCGAACTACATCTGGTGGGTCATCCTCTACATCGTCTTCATCGGGCTGAACTCGCTCGGTGCCGCAATCGGCTTCCGGTTCGCTCTCGTCGTCGCGCTGATCTCGATCGGGGTCATCGCGTTCTTCGCGATCTCGGCCTTCGCGACCGGATCTGTCGACTTCTCGCGGTTGCTCGACCTCGCGCCCGAAGGCGGCGAAGCCGGTCAGTTCTTCCCGTTCGGAGCAGGTGCCATCCTGCTTGCGATGCCGTTCGCGATCTGGTTCTTCCTCGGCATCGAGGAGCTACCGCTCGCCGCCGAAGAGTCGCACAACCCGAAGAAGGACATCCCGAGGGCGGGCGTTCTCGGCGTCGTCACCCTCGCGGTGCTCGCAATCGTCGTGCTGTTCCTCAACCCCGCTGTCACCGGAACGGCCGCGATCTCGGCGGGGCTCGACAGTGGTGAGCCGCTGCTCGCGGGCTTCCGGGTCATCCTCGGCGAAGACCTCGCCGCGGTGCTCGCGCTGTTCGCGCTCATCGGACTGCTCGCCTCGCTGCAGGGCATCATGTTCGCCTACGGGCGCAACATGTACTCGCTGTCGCGGGCCGGCTACTACCCGAAGTTCCTGTCACTCACCGGCAAGGCCCAGACCCCCTGGGTCGCGCTCGTCGTGGGTGGCGTGCTCGGGTTCCTGGTGCTCATCGCGGTGCTCATCGTCATCCCGATGGTCAACCCCGACGCTTCGGGAACGGCTGCCGGCGTGATCCTGCTGATCGCGGTCTTCGGCGCGGTGATCTCCTACATCATGCAGATGATTTCGTTCGTGGTGCTTCGCCGCAAATTCCCGACCGCGAACCGTCCGTATGTGAGCCCGACCGGCGTGCCCGGTGCCGTCGTCGCAGGGATCATCGCGGTCGGTGCGCTGCTCGGAATTCTGTTCAACTCGGCGTTCATCACGGCGGTCATCACCTTCGCGGTGGTGTTCATCGTCGGGATTGCGCTGTTCGCCCTCGTCGGGCGCACCCGTCTGGTGCTCTCGCCCGAAGAGGAGTACGCGCTCTCGGGCGGGCTGCACGGCGACCCGCAGAAGGAGGGCTACGACGCCATGGAAGGCGAAGTGCCCGGAACGGGCACGAAGAAGTAGCACCCCGTTTCACGCGACGGCCTCCCTCCGCTACGTTGGCGGCGGGAGGCCGTCGTGGCGAGTGATCAGCAAGACATTGCAGTGCTGAAGGAACAGGTCGCGCACCTGACCCGGCTCGTCGAAGAGCTGTACTACCGCTCGGGCACGCCCGTGCCGAGCGAACCCCTCTCGCTCGACGCCCCGCCCGCCGACATCGTCGACGCGCTGCGCTCGGGCCAGAAGATCACGGCGATCAAGCTGTGGAAGGAACGCACCGGCATGGGTCTCGCCGAGGCGAAAATCCAGATGGATGACCTCGAAAGTAGGTTGGGACTGTGACGATTTCGATGGGACCGGGCTCGGAATCGGTCGATGAGGAGGCTCCGGCGGTCGTCGCCGTCGGACGTACGATCGGCGGCATCCTGCTGGTCCTGGTGGGAATCGCGCTCGCCCTTGTCGGCGCGTTCGTCTACTTCATCGTGCCGTTCATCGCTGTGGTGAACGATGACGACAGCATCTGGTGGAGGCTCAGTGACCTCGACTTCGTGTTCGCGATCATCGGCGGGATCGGGCTGGTGTTGGCCTTCGTCGGCGGTGGGCTGGTGCAGCGCGCCCGCAAGCGGAAGCTCGCGATGTTCGTCGACGACGGCCCGATGCTCGGAACCATCGACCTCTCGGGCGGCGACACGCCTCCGACGATCAAGTAGCGGAGCCTCGGGTCACCGCTTGCGGGCGACCCAGATCTCCTCGGCCGGCCATTGGCGGGCCCACTCTGCGGTGACGATCCCCGGAGTTGCGGTGGTGTGCTCGGGCGCTTGCAGCTCGAGAAGGTCGATCACGTCGAAGCCGTTCTCGCGCAGGAGCCGGATCCAGCGGCCGTGTTCGAGCGTGAACGACACCGAGCCGTCGTCCCACTCGGTCGAGTGCAGACCGAATGAGGGTCGCTGTAGTCGCTCGGTCGCCGGGTCGTCGTCGCCCGCATCCAGGGGCGTGGTGAGGATGAGCTGCAGCCCGTTGACGAGGAAGACGAGCGTGCCGCCCGGCCGCAGCAGGCGGGATGCCTCCGGAATCCACGCGTACGGGTCGCACCAGATCGACGCCCCGTACTCGCTGATGGCGAGGTCGAACGACTCGTCGGGCAGCGGCACTCGCTCGGCATTGCCTTCGATCAACGGGAAACGGAGGTCGAAGCGTTCCTGCATCGCGGCGGCCGTCGCCAGCTGAGCGGGAGACAGATCGATGCCGACCGGACGGGCACCGCGCCGTGCGAGCCATCCCGAGATGTACGCCGTGCCGCAGCCCAACTCGATGACGTCGAGACCCTCGACACTGTCGGGCAGCACCCGCAGCTCGGAGTCAGGGATCGACCAGAACCCCCAACTGATGTCCTCCGCCGCCCATGCCCTCGGAGCCCACTCGGCAAAGTCGCTCGACTTGCGTTGCCACACCGCGAGATTCTTACCCAGGTAGTCGGCGTCCACGAGCGCCACTCTAGGCGCGGACGCAGAAACGGCTCCGTTCTCTGGCGAGAGAGATCGAAGCCGAATCCGTACACCCCCCGGGACTTGAACCCGGAACCCACTGATTAAGAGTCAGTTGCTCTGCCAATTGAGCTAGAGGTGCGTGGGCCCAACGAGCGGGCCGAGGGACAACGATAGCATGACGGCCGTGAGTGATCTCGTGCGTCTCGAAGCGGGTTCGCTCGCCCCCGACTTCACCCTTCCCGACCAGTTCGGCCAGCCGTTCACCCTGTCGAGCACCCGCGGGTCGAAGACCATCGTGTACTTCTACGGCGAGGCCGGAACCCCCGCCTGTACGAGCCAGGCCTGCGACTTCCGCGACCGGATGGATGTCTTCGAACAGGCCGGCTACCGGGTCATCGGCATCTCACGGGATGAGCCGGGAGTGAACGCGGAATTCGCCCGCGACGAGAAGTTGCCGCAGGTCATCCTGAGCGATCCGACGCGCGAGGTGC
>NZ_JANMSQ010000070.1:0-6281 GCF_031389465.1 Pseudolysinimonas sp. | reverse complement strand
CCGATGATCGACGCGATCCCGAACGGCACACCCGACGCGATCTGCAACAGCAGCGCACCCGTCGCGGCAAACGGGATCGATACGAGCAGCAGCAGCGGCTGCCGCAGCGACCGGAACGTCGCGACCATGATCGTGTAGACGATGAGGATGGCGGCAAGCAGCGCGAGGAAGAGCTGCGAGAAGCCTTCCGCCTGATCGGCCGCCACACCGCCGACCGAGGCGTTCACGCCGTCGGGCAGGTCGGCGTCGGCGATGACCTGCTCGAGTGCCGGCGTGACGACCGCGAGGTTCTGAACCGACGGCGTGACCGTGATGGTGGCGGTGCGGATGCCGCGTTCGCTTGAGATCGTCGCGGGGGCTTCGACTTCTTCGACGGTGGCGAGGTCGGAGAGCGGAACAAATCCCGCCGCCGTCGGAATCGGGAAGTCGCGCAGCTCCTGCACCGTGACGGGCGCGTTCGGGTTCGTGATGTAGACCGACAGCACGGTGTTGTCGATCGTGACCGAGCCGACCGCCGCGGGCAGCATCGCCTCGGCGACGATGCCGCCGACCGCGATCTCGCTGAGTCCGGCATCCGCCGCCTTCTGCCGGTCAACCTCGATCGCGAGATACGGCTGGGTGACCGCGAGGTTGCTCTCGGCCTGGGCGGTGATGTCGAGAGCCTGAACGTCGGCGAGCAGCTCTTGGGTGGCCGCGGCGAGCTTGTCGGGGTCGGCCGCCCGTACCTCGATCTCGACGTTGCTGCTGAAGCCTCCGCCGCCGGAGCCCACCGAGAGCTCTCCGGCACCATCGATGCCATCGAGCACCTCGGTCACCTCGAGCCGCAACTCTTCCTGATCGAAGTCGGGGTCGGTGGTGATCGAATAGGTCGCATCGGCGCCGCCTCGGAAGAGCGAGAGCACCGACGCTCCATCGCTGCCGATCGACACCTGAACGACCTCGACACCGTCGATGTCGAGCAACGCGCCTTCGACCGTCGCGGCGGCTTCGTCGATCGTCGCGAGGTTCGACCCGGCCGGAAGGGTCTGGCTGACCGAGATCGTGTTCTGCCCCTGGTTGCCCACAAAGTTCGTCGGCGTGACCGACACAAGCCCGACGGTGCCAGCGAGGATAGCCGCCGCCGCACCCAGCGTGATGACCGGATGCCGTAACGTCCAGCCGAGCGCGGGAAGGTAGGAGCGCTGCAGCGCGTTCGGCTTCGCAAGTTCGTCGTTCGCCGACTCCAGCACTCCGATCGCCTTCGGTGCCCTGAGGAACCAATAGGCGAGCACGGGCACGATCGTCAGCGATACGAATAGCGAGGCGACGAGCGCGATCGTGATCGTCAGAGCAAAGGGTCGGAACAGTTCGCCGGTGAGGTCGCTGACCAGGGCGATCGGCAGGAACACCGCGACCGTCGTAGCGGTCGAGGCGGTGACCGCGGTGGCGACTTCGCGCACCGCCGTAAGGATCGCCGTCTTCTTTTCTTCGCCGAGCGAGAGGTGTCGCTTGATGATCTCGATGACGACAATCGAGTCGTCGACGACGCGACCGATCGCGATGGTGAGCGCACCGAGGGTGAGCACGTTCATCGTGTACCCAGTCGCGAGCATCCCGATGAATGTCACGAGCACCGACACCGGAATCGAGATCGCGGTGACAAGCGTCGAGCGCACCGACAGCAGGAACAGCAGGATGACGACCACCGCTGCAGTCAGGCCCAGCACGCCCTCGAGGGCAAGGCTTTCGATCGACTCCTCGATGAACGGCGCCTGGTTGAAGATTGTCGTGAATTCGGTGTTGGCGCCGATCACTTCGGCGAGCGCGGGGAGTGCCGCGGCGATCTCGTTGGCGACATCGACGGTGTTGGCCGCCGGTGTCTTGGTGATCGAGATGGTGAGCGACGGGTCGCCGTTGACACGCGAGATCGCGGTGATCGGGTTGGAGACGATCTCGACCTCGGCGACGTCGCCGATCGTGACCAGGTCCCCGTTGCCGCCGAGCAGCGGTAGCTCCGAGATGTCGTCGGCCGCGGTGAGCGCGGATCCGGCCTGCACAATGAGTTCAGAGTCGCCCTCGTCGATGACGCCGGTCGCGAGCAGCACGCCGTTCTCGTCGAGCGCATCCCGGATCGCCTGGGTGCTCAGCCCTTGGACGGCGAGCGCCGTGAGGTCGGGAGTGATCGTGACGCGCTGACCACTCGCGCCGGAGAGTGACGCCTGGCCGACCCCGGGCAGGTTCGACAGGTCGACGATGGTCTGGTCGCGCAGCACTGCCGAGAGCTCGTCGGCGTCGAGGTCGCTGGTGACACCGAGCACCACGATCGGAAAGTCGCTCAGCGAGAAACTGACGACCTGCGTGTCGACGGCGGCGGGGAGCTGGTCTTGGATGCGGTTGAGCGCGAGCTGGATCTTCTGTTCGGCGCGGGCGAGGTCGGTGCCGTAGGTGAATGCAGCGGAGACGGTCGAGATGCCGGCGCCCGAGGTCGCTGCCGTCGACTCGAGACCGTCGACACCCTGGATGGCGGCTTCGATCGGGGTCGAGACGTCGGCCTCGACGACATCCGGGCTCGCGCCGCGGTAACTGCTGATCACCGTGAGCTGCGGCAGCGTCACCGAGGGGAAGAGCTCCTGCTTGAGGGAGGTGAGCGCGATGCCGCCGAAGATGCCGATGACGATCGTGAGCAGGGCGATGAGTGCGCGGTTACGCAGGCTGAACACCGAAAGCAGGTGCACGACGGGCTCCTAGAGGCTGTGAAAGGACATGGATGCACGCCGCCGTGCTACCGAAGTCAGTATCGCAATGGGCCTCAGCGTGCCCGTACTCCCGCGGGATGAATGCGCCTGATAGAAGGCTGCGAACTAGACGACCTGCGCGTAGTCCCCGTCGGTGACGGCGAGCGGGGTGCGGGTCACTGAACGCCAGGCGGCGGCGAGCGCCTCCACCCCGCGGTCGATGACGTCGGGCGGGAACGTGAACGGGATGCGGATGAAGCGCTCGAAGACGCCCTCAACTCCGAAGCGTGCCCCCGCCGCGATGACGAGCCCCTCGGTGCGCGCGGCAAGGGCCAGTTGCGACGAGATAGGCAGCCCGATGTTCACCCAGGCAGCGATCCCGCCCGTCACCTTCGGCATCTGCCAGGTCGGCAGCACCTCGGCCAGGCGGCGGGCGAGATGGTCGCGGCTCGCCCGCAGATAGGCGCGCCGGTCATCCAGGATGCGGTCGAGGTCGGCGAGCAGATCGACCAGGATGAGCTGCTCGAGGATCGGGGTGCCGAGGTCGGTCATGAACCGGTTGCGCGCCACCCGCTGGATGAGTTCGCGGTCGGCGCGCATCCAGCCGATTCGGAGGCCGCCCCAGACCGACTTGCCGAGCGAGCCGAGCATCACCGCACGGCCGAGCGTGGCGAACGGTGCCTGCGCGGGTTGCCCGTCGAGTTCGAGCCCGCCGATCGTCTCGTCGATGATGAGCGTGGTGCCTTGCTCGGCCGCGAGGGCGACGATCCATTCGCGCTGCGCCCGCGGCATCGTGGCGCCCGTCGGGTTGTGGTTGTCGGGCATCAGGTAGGCGAGTACCGGACTGGTGCGCTGGAAGGCCTGTTCGAGCGCCGACTCGTCCCAACCCTCGGTGGGAGTCACCGGCACCGTCACCACGCGGGCCCCGGCCGACCGAAGCGCCTCGACCGCATGCGGGTAGCTCGGGGATTCGATGATCGCGCGGTCGCCCCGCGACAACAGGGTGTGGGCCAGCAGGGCGATTCCGTGCTGCGCGCCCACCGTGATGAGCACCTCGTCGGCATCCGTCGGTAGCCCGCGGGAGGTGTACCGGTCGGCGATCGCCTGACGCGCGAGCCGCATGCCGATGGGGTCGAAACCCGACTCGTCGAGGAACGACGGGAGCGCTGCGGCGGCTCGCTGAGCCGCGTCGGCGACGGCCGGATGCGCGGGCAGCACCGCCTTGCTGAAGTCGAGTTGGTCGGTGACGAACACGTCGGGTACGACGCCCCCGCGGGAGGGGAGGCGTGCCACACTGCCGGAGCCCCGGACGCTGTCGAGGTACCCGCTCGCGCGCAGGTCGGCGTACGCGGCTGACACCGTCGTGCGACTCAACCCGAGCTGCGCGGCGAGTTCGCGTTCCGCGGGCAGTCGGGTGCCGAGGGCGATACGTCCGTCGAGGATGAGCAGGCGCACGCGGTCCGCGAGGGCGGCGTAGGCGGGGCCGTTGGCGAGATCGCGCCACCCGACAATGAGGGCGGCGAGGGCGCGGGCAGACAAGGATGCCATCCAGCCACAGTAGCAGGATTGGCACCTTGCTCAAGTGCCAATATCGGAGTTGGCTAGCCACATGTTCGCATCGGCCCCCTCATCCGCCCTCTTCTGGGTGCGTCGTGGGGTCCAGTTGGTCGTTGGCCTCGTGGCCTACGGCATCGCGATCGCCCTCCTGGTACGCGCTGGCATCGGAGTTCCGCCGTGGGACGTCTTCGCCCAGGGGATCACCCGGCAGACCGGCCTCCCGTTCGGCCTCGTCGTCAACCTCGTGGGCGCACTCGTGCTCCTGCTCTGGATCCCGCTACGACAGAAGCCCGGCGTCGGCACGGTGCTCAACGTGTTACTGATCGGGCCGAGCGCCGAATTCGGGCTGTGGCTCGTGCCGCAGCAGACGGTGCCGGTGCAGCAGGTGGTCGTCTTCGCCGGCGGGCTCGCCTTGCTCGCACTCGCGACGGGCCTCTACGTCGGCGCCCGCCTCGGCCCCGGGCCGCGCGACGGGCTGATGACCGGGTTGCAGGCTCGCACCGGATGGCCGATCTGGGTCGTGCGCACCGGCATCGAGGTGATCGTGCTGCTCGTCGGCTTCGTGCTCGGCGGTCAGCTCGGCGTCGGCACGCTCGCCTTCGCGTTGCTCATCGGACCGATGGTCAACGTCACGCTGCCGCTGCTGCGCATCCCCGATCGACCGACCACCCCGACTGCCGTGAAGGAGGTATCCGCATGATCGCCGTGACGGTCTCCCTGCTCGCGCTCGTCGCGTGGGCCGTGGTGGCGACGATCGTCACCGTCGCCACCGATGGCTACAGCCGCGTTCGCACGCGTTAGAGGTTGCGGTTCGCGTACGACCGCATCGCGTCGCGTACGAACGTCGCCCCGGCCTCACCTCCGTAGTTCTTCGCGAACCGCGGGTCGGCGACGTACATCTCGCCGAGCCCAAGGAAGTACTCCTTCGTCGGTCCGGGCAGCGTCGCGCCGTCTTGGCCGTCGCCCGGGGTTCCCGGGATGCCGCGCAACCAGTCGAACTGGCGCTGCGCCAGGGCCTGCGCCTCGTCGCCGTCCGGACCGATGCCGCGCGTCGCTGCATCGGTCCAGTCGGCGCCCAGCCGCGACGCGGTCTCGAAGAATGCGGCCTTCGCGTCCGCGCTCAACCCGCGCCACCAGCCGTCGGAACTCGTGAACGCATCTCTGCCCCACCGTTCTTCGACCTCGTCCCGGTACTGGGTGTGGTCGAAACCGTCGAACATGTTCTCTGCCATGGGCTTCTCACCTCCGTTCAGGGTTTTGATCGTGGTCTCGACGCTGGCGATCTGCCGGTCGAGCCGACGCTGCTCCTCGCGAAGCCACGTCAGGTGGAGCGCCAGAGCGTGCCCGTCGTCACGCTGACCCTCGAGCACCTGGACGATCGCCGGGATGCCGAGCCCTAGCTCGCGCAACAGCAACACGCGTTGCAGGCGCACGAGGGCGTCGGCGTCGTAGTACCGATACCCGTTGGCGCCGACCCGGCTCGGCGGTACGAGACCCGTCTCGTCGTAATGACGCAACGTGCGGCTCGTGGTGCCAGCCAGCTTGGCGATTTCTTGGATGCTCCACTCCATGTTTCGACCGTAGAACTTGACGCTGCGTCAATGTCAACTCTCGACACTTGCGCGGGCAGAACTCGCGATATATCGTGACTTCTCGACACGCGATATATCGCGAGAGAGGACGGGGCACGTGTCCCAGCAGAAATGGCTCCTGGACGGACCGAAGACCATCGAGATCGACGGCATCCGCAAGCTCAAGGTCGGCCTCTGGTCGGTGCGGGTGTGGCGTGTCAGCGACGGCAAGCCGCCCCTGCCGCCGGCCTCCGCGGAATAGGCATTACCGTAGGATGGATTTGCAATCCGTCCATTCGCGGGCGGATTGGAAATCCGCCCTGCATAAATTTGATACTAACAAGCAGCTTTCCATGAATCCACCGGTTGCCAATTCGATCTTGCTGAACAATGTGCTGTGGTTTGGCTGCGTCACGGCGGTCGGCGTGGCACTCGTGGC
>NZ_JANMSQ010000041.1:0-2901 GCF_031389465.1 Pseudolysinimonas sp. | reverse complement strand
CCTTTGCGCTGCATCAGACCGCGGCGCGCGAGCTCAGCGTTCGGCAGGAGGAAACCGTCTGTCGTGACCAGTTCGACGAGCGGCGTGTCGGGCCAGCGCGAGAGAAGTTCGCGGATCAACCGGGCCGTGGTCGACTTTCCGACCGCGACTGATCCGGCGATCCCGATCACGAACGGCGTCGGCGGGCCGCTCTGCCCGAGGAACTCGCGGGTCGCCGCCCCCGTTGACATCGCCCCCGTGACGTAGAGGTTGATCAGTCGGCTCAGTGGCACGTAGACCTCGGCGACCTCGGCGAGGTCGAGGGCGTCGCCAACACCGCGTAGCCGTTCGACCTCACCCGCCCCCAGCGGCAGCGGGGTCGAGGGAGCGAGCGCTGCCCACTCCGCACGGTCGATCTCGACGAACGGTGTGGACCCGCCGTGAGAAGTTCCTGGGTCAGACATCTGACCCAGGAAAACATAGAATCGGGTTCATGTGTGGCATCGTCGGGTACGTCGGGCCGGGCAGCAGCCTCGAAGTGCTCATGGGCGGCCTCAAGCGGCTCGAGTACCGGGGCTATGACTCGGCAGGTGTGGCGGTGCTCGATGACTCCGGCCACCTCGGCACCCGCAAGAAGGCGGGCAAGCTCGGGATGCTCTCCGAAGACCTCGGGGGGACGCCCATCGCTGACGGCCACACCGGCATCGGCCACACGCGGTGGGCCACCCACGGCGGCCCGACCGACGGCAACGCGCACCCGCACCTCGGCGATGACGGCAAACTCGCGCTCATCCACAACGGCATCATCGAGAACTTCGCCGAACTCAAGCACGAACTGTTGGACGACGGCGCCGAGTTCTCGAGCGAGACCGACACCGAAGTAGCCGCGCTGCTCGTCGGCCGCTTCTATCGGGAGACCGGCGACCTGACTGCAGCGCTCCGGCAGGCTGTTGCCCGTCTGGAGGGTGCGTTCACCCTGCTCGTCGTGCACGAAGATCAGCCGGGTGTCGTGGTCGGCGCGCGGCGCAACTCACCCCTGGTCATCGGGCTCGGCGAGGGCGAGAACTTTCTCGGGTCCGACGTTGCGGCGTTCGTCGATTACACCCGCCGCGCGATGGAGATCGGCCAGGACCAGATCGTCACGATCCGCCCCGATTCCGTCGAGGTCACCGACTTCGAGGGCAACCCGGTGGAGACGCGTGAGTTCGAAGTCGCCTGGGATGCCTCCGCCGCCGAGAAGGGCGGCTGGCCGACCTTCATGAAAAAGGAGATCAGCGAGGAGCCGGAGGCGGTCGGCAAGACCCTCATCGGACGCATCGTTGACGGCGCGGTGCGGCTGCCCGAGCTCGATCGCCTCGGGGATCTGCTCACCGGTATCGACCGCATTGTCGTGCTGGCCTGCGGCACGGCCGCGTACGCGAGCCTGGTCGGCAAGTACGCGATCGAGTCGTGGGCGCGCATCCCGGTCGACGTCGAGCTCTCGCACGAGTTCCACTACCGTGACCCGGTCATCGGCGAGCGCACCCTCGTCGTCTCGGTGAGCCAGTCCGGCGAGACGATGGACACCCTCTTGGCTGTGCAGTATGCCCGCAAGCAGGGCGCTCGGACGTTGTCGATCTGCAATACCCAGGGCGCGACCATCCCTCGCGAGTCGGATGCCGTGCTGTACACCCACGCCGGACCCGAGGTTGCGGTCGCCTCGACGAAGGCGTTCGTCGCGCAGATCACGGCGCTCTACCTGCTCGGGCTTCACCTCGCGACGATCCGCGGAACCCTCGACGCCGTCGCGGTGGCCACACTCACCGAAGAACTGCAGAACCTTCCCGCCAAGCTCGATCAGGTCGTGGAGTCGTCGGGCGAGCGCATCGCCGACTTCGCCCGGTGGATGGGCGACGTGCAGTCGGTGCTCTTCCTCGGCCGCCACGCCGGCTACCCGATCGCTCTCGAAGGTGCACTCAAACTCAAGGAGCTCGCCTACATTCACGCGGAAGGCTTCGCGGCGGGGGAGCTCAAGCACGGCCCGATCGCGCTGATCGAACCCGGGCAGTTGGTGATCGTCATCGTGCCCTCCCCGCGAGACCCGAACTCGCTGCATGCGAAGGTCATCTCCAACATCCAAGAGATCCGTGCGCGCGGAGCTCGGGTGATCGCGGTCGCCGAGATCGGTGACGTCGAGGTGGCGCCGTTCGCCGACGAGGTCATTCGCATCCCGCATGCCGGTCCCCTGTTCGAGCCGCTGCTCGCCGTCGTGCCGCTGCACGTGTTCGCGATGGAGCTGGCGACGGCGAAGGGTCTCGACGTCGACCAGCCGCGCAATCTCGCCAAGTCCGTCACGGTCGAGTAGCAGATCCATGTCGATCGCGGGAATCGGGATCGACATTGTCGACCTCGCGCGCTTCGAACGGGCGGTGGGCCGCACTCCCCGCCTTCGCGAACGCTTGTTCGCTGTGAGCGAACGAGATCTGCCGCTCCGGTCACTCGCCGGGCGATTCGCGGCGAAAGAGGCCTTCATGAAGGCCCTCGGCGACGCCACGGCGGTCACCTGGCACGACATGGAAGTCGTTTCGGATGCCGAAGGCAACCCGTCGATGCGGCTCACCGGCGCGGCGGCCGCGATCGCCGAGCGGCGTGGGATCACCCACATCCATCTCTCCATGTCGCACGATGCGGGCGTCGCGATTGCTCAGGTCATCACGGAGTCCTTCGACACGCCGGCGAGGCCGACTGCTCAGGAACCGGAATGAGCATGAGAGAAGCGCGGATCGATCTCGGGGCGCTGCAGGCCAACCTCGACGTTCTGCGTGCCACGGTCGCTCCCGCGAAGGTGATGGGTGTCGTTAAGGCGCAGGCCTACGGTCACGGGGCCGTCGGCATCGCCCGAGCGCTCGCCGACCACAACGTCGACTGGCTCGGGGTCACCGA
>NZ_JANMSQ010000208.1:0-12064 GCF_031389465.1 Pseudolysinimonas sp. | reverse complement strand
GGAACGTCACGGTGACCGACTGGTCCTGACGCATCTTGTAGACGTCGTCATCCATGCGCAGTTCGTGGTTGGAGAGCGGCGTCTGATCGCGCCAGCAGTACGGCAGCACGCGGTAGCCCTCGTAGGCGAGACCTTTGTCGTAGAGCGTCTTGAACGCCCAGACGACGCTCTCCATGAAGGTCACGTCGAGCGTCTTGTAGTCGTTCTCGAAGTCGACCCAACGCGCCTGACGGGTGACGTACTCTTCCCACTCCTTGGTATACGTCAGCACCGACTTCTTGGCAGCCGCGTTGAAGGCCGCGATGCCCATCTCTTCGATCTGGCTCTTGTCGGTGATCCCCAGCTGGCGCTCGGCTTCGAGCTCTGCGGGTAGGCCGTGGGTGTCCCAGCCGAAGCGGCGGTGCACCTGCTTGCCGCGCATCGTCTGGTAGCGCGGGAACAGGTCTTTCGCGTAGCCGGTCAGCAGGTGGCCGTAGTGCGGCAAGCCGTTCGCGAACGGCGGGCCGTCGTAGAACACCCACTCCTCGCAGCCTTCGCGCTGGGCGACGGATGCACGGAAGGTGTCGTCCTTCTTCCAGAACGCGAGGATGCCGCGCTCGATCTCCGGGAAGTCGGGAGACGACGGGATCGATGGATACGGCATGGCTTTCTGGCTCCTCGCGAAGGGGAATTCACTTCGCGAGGACGACTCCTGCTTTCGCAAGCAGAAACCGCGGTACCACCTCGCTTGCGCATCCCGCGGATGCGCCTCTCAAACAGGCTGTAACGAGCCCACCCGCCCGGTTCTACTCCCCAGTTTCCTGAGTTTCTTCCGAGAACTCCCCGGTGATGCCGGATCGCAGTCGCTGTAGGCAGCTTAGGGGATTCTGCAGCCCCTCGCCCCGTGGGGTGGACAGGTCTGTCCCAGGTCGGTCACGGCGCCGTCACGCCGCCGTCATGCCGCCGACGGATGCTCGCGTCTACTAGGGGGAATCATGAAGAACAGCACTATGGGATCCGGCCCTGCCGGAACGGGAGGGATGCGTCGGGGGATGCGTCACACCCTGGCGATCATCGCGACAGCGGCGCTTGCCTTGCTCTTCGCGACCGTCGGATCGGCACCGCAAGCGGCTGAGGCCGCGCCGTACGCGCAGTGTGACAGCCAGTTCAACACACCGGGACTCGGAATGGACTGCACGGTCGCCGTCGTCAACAACCTCGACCTCGCCACCGGGGTCACCAGTTCGACGACGACGTACACGCGATGTAGCGGTGCCGCCAACACGGCGCTGAGCTGCGCGGGTCCGACGACGGTGTCATCGACGGAACTCGTGACGAGCGTGTCGCAGTGCAACTCCTCGCTCGACGGCGGTGGGGCATCGATGCATTGCTCGGTGACGATCACCAACAACATCGTCGGCGATGCCACCGCGGTGGGTGCGACGGTGAACCAGTGCAACGACTCGCTCGGCGGAGGCGGAATCGTGCTGCGAGCGTGCAACCCCGATCCGGCGAGCACCAGCGGAGCGACGATCAACCAGTGCAACAATTCCGACAACGGCGGCGGCTCATCGCTCACCTGCCTGGTGACGGCCGGATCGACCACGTCGGCTGCCCTCTCGGTCACCGTCTCGCAGTGCAACTTCTCTGCCAATGGCGGGGGTTCGCTCATCGTCTGCTCGGTCGGGATGACGACCAACATCACTCCCGCGGTTGTCGTTCCGCCGCCGGACGAGGAGGAGGAGACTCCGCCCGTTGAAGAGGAGGAAACCGGGACTCCGCCCGCCACGTCTGAGGTGCTGGGCGACCAGGTCATCGCCGGGCCGTTCGGGCCGGAGCGGCTCGCCTACACCGGAGCGACACCCGCCTCGCCGGTGAACGCCCTACTGCTCATCGGTGTCGGAGCGCTGCTTCTGGGCTGGACTCGGATCGCTCGTTCACAGAGACCGGTCATCGGCTAGCCCCGGCAGTCACCGTCGGCGCAGAGGACCACAGAGGGGTTGCGCCCGACGGAGGTCGGAAGACACGGTCGACCGCGAGGTCGACCGTGTCTTCCGGGTATGCTGATCACTCCTTCCGGGTCAGGGGGTGTTCTGCAGCATGCAGTTCGAACGATGGAGTCTTCCCCTCATGGGCGAGATTCTTCTGCGCGGAGCGACCCGACGCGACGAGTTCCGGTCGCTTCTCGGCATCGCCCCCGATCTGCTCGATTCGCGCCTGGCCGCGCTTGTCGATTCCGGCATCCTGTCGGTCGAACCCGCGACCGACGGCGTCGAGCAATACGTGGCGACCGAGAAGGGTCGGGGCCTCGAGCCAGCGATCCGGGCACTCGATGAGTGGAGTCGAGCCTGGGATCCGGTGGCGAAAGACGATCTGCTCGAGATCCTCGAGGCGGTCGTCCCATCCGGGGTACCGGATGACGACTCCGAGCCGCTCGCCGTCGCAGGCACCATCGAGATGTCGGTGCTCGAGAGCTTCGACCTCCGGGTCGACGGGGTCTCCGCGGAACTCTCACCGGGATCCCAAAGACTGCTCGTGTTCCTGGCACTCCGTGATCGCGCCATCGCACGCATCGCCCTCGCGGGCACGATGTGGCCCGACGTGTCGGAGGGGCGCGCCGGCGACAGCCTGCGGTCAGCGATCGCGCGGCTCGAGACGCCTGGGCGTGCCGCTCTGCGTTTGTCATCGACTGGTCTCCGTTTGACCGAAGGCATCGTGATCGATCTGCACGAGGCCCAATCACTCGCCCACCGCCTCGTTTACGGGGGCGAGGTGCGCAACTCCGACCTGAGCACGGCGTCGATCGCTACCCTGTCGCGCGAGCTGCTGCCGGACTGGTACGACGACTGGATGCTCGCGGAAGCCGAAGACTGGCGTTACCTGCGCATGAACGCTCTCGAGTCTCTCGCCCAGAAACTGTTCGAGACCGGGCTCCTCGGCGAGGCGACCACCGCGGCTCGCGCCGCGATGCGCATCGATCCGCTCAGGGAGAGCCCCCAGGCCACCCTCATCCGCGTGCAACTCGCGATGGGCAATCAGGCGGCGGCAGCAGACGTCTTCGTCCGCTACCGCACCATCCTGCATGCCGCCGTCGGACTTGCCCCCACGAAACAGCTCGCTGATCTGGTCGGCGACCTCGAGCGCTGACCACAGAGGCGTTACGAATCGTTGGACCCCCGCACGGCCTAGCCCTATGCTGTGGTCCGTCCGGGGCCAGCGCCCGGCGTGAGGCGAGGATCAGCATGACCGACGACACCCCGACGCAGCGAATCCCCGAAACGACGGATGCCGCGGGCGAGTTGGTTGAGGAGCGTCAGAAGTCGAAGGCGCTGCTGTTCACCCTCGTCGGGGTCGGCGCGGCGCTGCTGATCGCGATCATCGTGCTGCTCATCATCCTGTTCGGCGGCGGCAGCGGTGACCCGCAGGCCACCCCGAGCAGTTCGGATTCTCCGAGCGCGAGCCCGACGCCGAGCGACTCTCCCACTCCGACGGAGTCGGCGACCCCCACCTCGACGCCCACTCCGACTCCCACGGCCGCGCCGCCGCCTCCGCCGGACACCTCGCCCGGTCTCGCGTCGTTCACCCTCGCAACGCAGAACGTACAGTGCCAGTCCCCGCCCGCCCCGGGCGGCGGTGGCGTCGTGCCGCCGAATCCCCAGGTGCGCTTCAACTACACCTCGAAGAACGCGTCGTCGGTGTGGTTCGTTTTCGGTACCAGCGACGCCGCCGACGCGGGCGCGTTCCCGATGCCGCTGAGCGGCAACCAAGACGATGTCTACGGCTCGCCCAACAGCCTCGAGTTCCCCTGCTACCAGGCGGAACAGAAGTACACGATCACGGTGGTCGGCAACAACGGCCAGCACGTCAGCAAGACCTTCACGGTCAAGAACACCGGCTACGTCCAGTAACGAATCCGCCGATCGGGAGGCGACACCATGACCACAATGCCCCTGCCAGCGCCTGACCCGGGTACACCGCCGCCTGTTGCGGGCGGGCCGAACCGCATCATCCTGATTCTCGGAATCGTTGCGGGGCTCCTGCTGCTCACGGTGGTCGCGGTCGTGTTCCTGCTGATCGGCCGCGGCAGCGCTGAACCGGGTGCCGGTGAGACGCCGACACCGACTCTGACCTCGAGCGAGTCGCCGACTCCCACGGTGTCCGCCGAGCCGGAACAGACCCAGCCGCCGGTCGACAACTCGACACGGTTCACCAACTTCTCTGCCGACCTAACCGTCGAATGCGACCCGACCGGCGAGCAGGACAAGCCCGAGATCACCTTCTCGTGGACCGCCGCGAACGCCGTCGAAGCCTGGTACACCCCCAGCGACGAGGACGCGAAAGACGACAATTACATGCAGTTCCCGAACGCAAGCGCAGGCACCAACAACGACCTCACCGACGAGCACCTGTTCCCGTGCAACCACCGCCAGTTCATGGACATGACGATCACGCTGGTCGCGCCGAACGGGCAGCACGTCAGCGAGCACGTGGTCTACGAGGACGTGAACTGGCAGGGCTGAGCAAGCCTCGCGGCTAGGGTCGAGGCATGCGCCGTCCGCTTCTCATCGGGCTCATCGCGGGCGCTCTGGCGTTCGTCATTCTCGCCGTCGTCGGTGTGGTCGTCGCATTTTCCGTCATCGACCGGCAGAACGCGGTAGCCGAACACCGTGAGGCAACGAGCGAACTCACGGATGTCGTCGAGGCGTCCGAAGTCGCCATCACGGAAGCCGACGAGGTGCTCTCGATCGCGGCCGACCCGCTGCTCGCTGTCGACGCCGTCGCCGTGGTGACGACCGAACGAGATGCCGCGACCGCCGGCCTCGACGACGCCGACCGGATGCTCGAGACCGACCTCGACGAGCTCGAAACCGAGAGCATCCGCGCACTCACCGCCGACATCCTCGCGACCTCCACCGACCTGCGTAACGACGACGAACGGGTGTTCGCCGCCCTGGCCGAGCTGGTCTCGGCCACCCAGGCGGCAGCGCCCTCGGTCGAGGCAGCGAACTTTGACGCCGAGAATGCGCCGCACATCGCCTTCCGGGACGCGGGGGCCGACCTCGACACCGCCGCGACTGACGCCATTGCGGAGTACCTCGTCAGCTACCTCGACGCCGCGCATGCCCTTGAGGCGTCCCACGGGGAAGAAATCGCCGAGAAGGCTGGGCCGCTGCTCGACGGTCGGCTGACCGTGCAGGCCTTCGCCCGCTCGATCTCGGGCGGCGTGCTGCTCGACTTCGACTGGGCCCCGACGGTCAGCGGCTACGGCCTCGGCGGCAGCTACGGTGGCACGAGCTACTGGTACTCCGCCGACGGTGGCTACGCGACGATCACCCTCTCCGACAGCGTGGCGACGATGTGGCCGGGTGCCGGCGTGCAGTCGCTCGTCGTCCACGAAGTCGGCCACGCCATCCTCGCCAAGTGCACCGAGCTGTTCTTCGACTCGGAGTTCTATGCCGGCGAAGAGGAGTCATGGGCCACCGCGTGGGCGATCGGGATGGGCTACACCGCCGACGGCAGCGGCGAGTCGATCTACGGCCGCCCGAGCGACGGGCTCATCCAGCTCTCCACGCAGTGCCGCTGACCGCCCGGCGGTAAACTGCACCGGTCACAACCAGGCACCTCCTTACTGACACGGTGCCGCGCATATCGAACCGGAGCATTCCATGACGTCTGCCAGCCGTAGCGCTGCCATCCCTGAGAAGCCCGCCCTGGAAGGCCTCGAGCCCAAGTGGGCCGATATTTGGGAGCAGCAGGGCACCTACCGGTTCGATCGCGCAGCGGCTCTCTCCGCCGGCAGTGCGTTCAGCATCGACACCCCTCCCCCGACGGCATCCGGGTCGCTGCACATCGGGCACGTCTTCTCGTACACCCACATGGATCTCGCGGCCCGGTTCCATCGGATGCGCGGCGAGCACATCTTCTACCCGATGGGCTGGGACGACAACGGGCTGCCCACCGAGCGTCGCGTGCAGAACTACTACGGGGTGCGCTGCGACCCGACTCTCCCCTACGTCGAGGGCTACGTGCCACCGCTCGAGGGTGGCGACAACTCGTCAAGCAAGGCCGCCGACCAGGTGCCGATCTCGCGCCGCAACTTCATCGAGCTGTGCGAACGACTGACGATCGAAGACGAGAGGCAGTTCGAGGATCTCTGGCGCGCGATGGGGCTCAGCGTCGACTGGTCGCTGACCTACCGCACGATCGGCGTGGAGGCGCAGACCGTCGCGCAGCGCGCGTTCCTGCGCAACCTCGCGCGGGGTGAGGCGTACCAGGCCGAGGCTCCGACGCTGTGGGACATCACGTTCCGTACCGCCGTCGCGCAGGCCGAGCTCGAAGACAAGGAGCAGCCTGCGGCGTACCACGCGGTGACCTTCCACCAGGCCGACGGCGGAACGATCGAGATCGCCACCACCCGCCCCGAACTGTTGCCGGCCTGCGTGGCGCTCGTCGCGCATCCCGATGACGAGCGCTACCAGCACCTGTTCGGCACGACGGTGACCACCCCGCTCTTTGGCGTCGAGGTGCCCATCGTCGCGCATCGGCTCGCCCAGAAGGATAAGGGCACGGGCATCGCGATGATCTGCACGTTCGGCGACGTGACGGATGTTGTTTGGTGGCGTGAACTCGACCTGCCCAACCGCACCGTGCTCGGGCGCGACGGGCGGTTCCTCGATGAGGCACCTGCCGGCGAGCTGTTCACCGATGCCGGTCGCGCGGCCTACGCCGAGCTCGCGGGCAAGACCGTGTTCAGCGCCAAAGCTGCGACCGTCGAGTTGCTCCGCGCGAGCGGCGACCTGATCGGCGACCCGAAACCGACGACGCACGCGGTGAAGTTCTTCGAGAAGGGCGACAAGCCGCTCGAGATCGTGTCGACCCGCCAGTGGTACATCGCCAACGGTGCGCGCGACGAGAAGCTGCGCGACCGACTGCTGGATGCCGGCAGGCAGATCGACTTCCACCCCGACTTCATGCGCGTGCGCTACGAGAACTGGGTCGGCGGTCTCACCGGCGACTGGCTCATCTCGCGACAACGCTTCTTCGGGGTGCCGATCCCGGTCTGGTATCACCTGGACGCCGACGGAGAGCGGGGGGATGTCATCATCCCCGACGAGCACGCTCTGCCCGTCGACCCCTCGACGGACGTGCCTCCGGGTTTCACCGAGACTCAGCGCGGCGTGCCCGGCGGCTTCGAGGGCGACCACGACATCATGGACACCTGGTCGACGTCGAGCCTCACCCCGCAGATCGCCGGCGGTTGGGAGAGCGACCCCGAACTCTTCGGGCTCGTCTTCCCGTATTCGCTGCGCTCTCAGGGGCAAGACATCATTCGCACCTGGCTGTTCTCGACGGTACTGCGCGCCCAACTCGAGCACGGCAGCATCCCGTGGACCAACGCCGGGATCTCGGGCTTCATCGTCGACCCCGATCGCAAGAAGATGTCGAAGTCGAAGGGCAACGTCGTCACCCCCGGCGCGATCCTCGACGAGCACGGCGCGGATGCGGTGCGCTACTGGGCGGCATCGTCGCGGCTGGGCACCGATGCGGCATTCGATCCGCAGAACCCGAAGCAGATGAAGATCGGCCGCCGCCTCGCGATCAAGGTGCTCAACGCCGCCAAGTTCGTCTACTCCTTCGGCGACGGTCGTGGGTTGAGTAGCGCCGCCGAAGGCGACGCGTATCGAAACCACGTCACCAACCCGCTGGATGTCGACATGCTCGCCGTTCTTGCGGATGTCGTGCGCCAAGCCACCACCGCGTACGAAGCGTTCGACCACGCCCGAGCCCTCGAGGTGACGGAGCAGTTCTTCTGGACGTTCTGCGACGACTACCTCGAACTCGTGAAGGAGCGCGCCTACGCGGGCGACGGCTCATCGGTTGCGGCGCTGCGTCTCGCGATCGACGTGATGCTGCGGCTTCTCGCTCCGGTGCTTCCGTTCGCCACCGAAGAGGTGTGGTCGTGGACCCATGAGGGGTCGGTGCACACCGCCGCGTGGCCCATTCTCGAGGCGGAGGCGCCGCGCGGTCTGCTGCCGGCGGTGAGTGCCGCCCTCATCGGCATCCGCCGCGCGAAGACCGAAGCGCAGGCGTCGCAGAAGACCGAGGTGATCAGCGCGACGCTCGCCGGTCCCGCGATCCTCGCCGACGCGGCCGACGACTTGAAGGCGGTGGGACGCATCGCGCAGCTTGAGCTGGTCGAGAGCGACGAGATCGAGGTGCGCTCGATCGAGCTCGCCGAGGCGCCCGCGTGACCGTCATCGTGCGCGACATCGCACCTGCCGATCACGACGCCTGGCGGGCGCTCTTTCACGCCTACGGGGTCTTCTACGAGACCGAGCTCGCTGACGAAGTACTCGACCACGTCTGGTCGGCGATCCGCGGCGAGGCGATTCGCGCGTTCGTGGCCGAACAGGACCCTACGACGGGCTCAGGACGGCGCGGCCGGGTCGTCGGGTTCGCGCACGTGCGCACCCATGTGGCGACCTTCTCGGTCGGCGAGGACTGGTACCTCGAAGACCTCTTCGTCGACCCTGACGTACGCGCGGGTGGGGTCGGCACGGCGATCCTCGAACACCTCGTGAAGGTCGCCCGCTACGAGAGCGGCGGCACGCTGCGCTGGGTCACCGCAGAGTCGAACGCGACCGCACAACGGGTGTACGACAAACTCGCGAAGCGCACCACCTGGGTGACGTACGAGGTCGAGCTCGACGAGAGCTAACCCGCTTCGACAAGCGACTTGAGCTTCTGCAGCGACGCGTCGAGTGCCTGCTGCATCATCCCCTGCGTCCCCGCGTCGAAGGTGCCTGCGCCGACTTGGCTGTTCATGAGGTCGATCGCGTGATGCATCGCCGCCTGGATCTCCGGAGACTGCTGCGCCATCTGCTTCTCCATCGCGCTGAGATCGGGCTTGCCCCAATCGCTGTCGGATGAGGAGGTGAGCGTCGTCGAACCGCCCGACTCGCTGAGCGCGTACGTCGTCGTGGCGTCGCCGCCGGCGTAGGTCATCGTCACGGCGAAGCCGAGGGGCGGATTCCAGTTCTCGATTCTCAGCTGAGCCTCGCCCGCGAGCGCGGGAACGGGGCCCGACACCTCGAACCCCGAGTGCAGCACCGACGGATCGGCGGGCATCAGCCCGGCACCGCCCGCCCAGGCCGTCAGTTTGTCGGGCTCGGTGAGCCAGCGAAAGACGTCGGCGGCCGGCTTCGCGATCTCGACGCGGCCGTTCGTCTTCATACCCATGCACGGCAGGTTAGCGTGGGCCCATGCAGCTCGGCACGCGGTGGGAGATCGGCACCGAACCGCCCGCGCGCCTGCCTGCCGCGATGGTTACTGCCGTCGCGGCGGTCGAGGCTGAAGTGGCTGACATCGACACCACCGGATGGCGCTGGACGCTGACGTGGCTGGAGGGCCGGCCCGTCGTGGAACTTGATGACGGAACGACCCTCCGATACGACCCGGTCAGCGACTCGGTGACCGTCGAGAGTCCGCTCGACTGACACCGTCTTCGATTCGTCGCCCTACCGGTAGTGGCGAACGAGGCGCTCAGCATGCAGCATCCTCGCCTCGTTGCCGACCTGCCGTTCGAAGTCGCGACGCTGGGCTTCGCGATCGATCGGCTTGGAGACCTCGCGGCCCCAATTCTCAAGCGCCCGGCCAAGCCGGACGGCGATCCCGGGCAGCCCCGAGATGTGTTGTGTCTCCATGAACGTGTGTGTCATGGCCGACTTCCCTTCGTTCATCACTGCTTATCTTTCACGGCACCACCGACATCGCCGGGTTGCTCGACCCCGTCGATCAGCGGGAAGACGTCGAGGTGGACCTGAACGGGCCGAGCGCCCGGAACCCGCTGGTTGCGGTACTTCGCCACGAAGCCGTCGAGGACGTCGGAGAGTTCCTCGGTGAGTTGGTGGAACTGCTCACGGTCAGTTGCGTCGAGAAGTTGCACCCGGAGTGGATGCGCCAGCCCCTTGAGGGCGGCCATCTCGACGACGATGCCGTCCTTGTCGCTGTGAACCATACTGCAAAGATGACGAACCCCTTCTTCGAGGCCAGCACCCTCCCCTACCAGTTGCCCCCGTTCGCGAAGATCGCCGAGGAGCACTACGAGGAGGCCTTCGAGAAGGGCATGGATGAGCAGCTCGCCGAGATCACCGCGATCACGCGCAAGCGCGACTTCCCGATGTTCGCCAACACCTTCCCGGCGCTCGAGTCGAGCGGGCAAACGCTCTTGCGGGTGAGTCACGTCTTCTTCAACAAGTCGTCGGCCGACTCCACAGATTTCACCAACGTGCTCGAAGAGAAGATCGCCCCGAAGCTCGCGGCACACCAGGACGCCATCCTTCTCGATGCACTCCTCTACTCCCGCGTGAAGACCGTCTACGAAACGATCGACCAGCAGGAGGCGCTCACCCCCGAAGACCGCTACCTGGTCGAGCGGTGGTACCTCGAGATGACCCTTGCGGGCGCCGGGCTCGACGAGACCCAGAAGGACCGCCTGAAGGAGCTCAACCAGCAGCTCGCCACCCTGACGACCAAGTTCGAGAAGAACCTGCTCGCCGACACCAACGAGCTCGCGGTACACCTCACCGACGTGGCCGACCTTGACGGCCTCGAAGGCGGCGAGATCTCTGCCGCTGCCGAAGCCGCCGCGGCTCGCGGGTTGGACGGCTTCCTGGTGACCCTCGTGCTGCCGACCGGGCATCCGTTCCTCGCCGCGCTGACAAAACCCGAGGTGCGCGAAAAGGTCATGGCCGCCTCCCGTGCCCGCGGCTCGCACGGCGGCGAGTACGACAACACCCGTCTCGTGCTCGAGATCGTGCGCCTGCGCGCAGAACGCGCGGAACTGCTCGGCTTCGAGAACCACGCCGCGTACGTCACGAAAGATGAGACCGCCGGCAGCCCGGATGCCGTCGCCGCCATGTTGGGGAAGCTCGCACCTGCCGCGGCGAAGAACGCGAAGGCCGAGCAGGCCGACCTCGAGAAGCTCGCCGGGCACCCGGTCACTGCCGCCGACTGGTCGTTCTACACCGAGAAGGTGCGGCAAGAGAAGTACGACGTCGACACCGCAGCACTTCGCCCCTGGTTCGAGGCGGAACGGGTGCTCAAGCTCGGCGTCTTCGGAGCCGCGAACGCGCTCTACGGAATCACCTTCAGCGAGCGCGCCGACCTGATCGGCTATCACCCCGACGTGCGCATCTTCGAGGTCGCGAACACCGACGGCTCCCCGGTCGGGCTCTACCTGCTCGACCTCTACACGCGTGACTCGAAGCGCGGCGGTGCCTGGATGAACCCGCTCGTGTCGCAGAACACCCTGCTCGATCAGCCGGTCGTCGTGGTGAACAACCTCAACGTGCCCAAGCCCGCCGCGGGTGAGCCGACGCTTCTCACCTTTGACGAAGTGAGCACGTTCTTCCACGAGTTCGGGCACGCGCTGCACGGGCTCTTCGCCCGCGTCACCTATCCGAAGCTCGCCGGCACGAATGTGTTCCGCGACTTCGTCGAGTTCCCCAGCCAGGTGAACGAGATGTGGATGCTCTGGCCCGAGGTTCTCGACGCCTACGCCATCCACTACGAGACGGGCGAGCCGATCGATGCGGGCGTCGTGGCCCGCATCCGCGACTCGGAGACGTTCAACGAGGGCCATGCAACGAGTGAGTATCTCGCGGCGGCGCTGCTCGACCAGGCCTGGCACACCCTCTCCGCCTCGGATGCCGCCGCCGTGACCGATGTCGCCGCCTTCGAAGCCGCAGCCCTGGCAAATGTCGGACTCGACAACCCCGCCGTGCCGACGCGCTACTCGAGCGCGTACTTCGCGCACACCTTCTCGGGCGGCTACGACGCCGGGTACTACTCCTACATCTGGAGCGAAGTGCTGGATGCCGACACGGTCGAGTGGTTCAAGCAGTACGGCGGTCTCACGCAGGAGAACGGCGACCGCTTCCGCGAGCTGCTGCTCGGCGTCGGCGGGTCGAAGGATCCGCTCGAGGCGTACCGCGAGTTCCGCGGCCGCGACGCCGTCATCGAGCCTCTGCTGAAGCGCCGCGGTCTCTCGTAACGAGGTGCGCGCGGATGATCGTCGCCGCGG
>NZ_JANMSQ010000332.1:0-7988 GCF_031389465.1 Pseudolysinimonas sp. | reverse complement strand
CGTAAACCGCTCCGAGGTGCACCTTGCCCTCGTTGACCGCGCTCGCGCCCGACCAGAGCTCAGCCTCGCGCTCGTAGAGGTCGACGCGGTGGCCGTGCCGAGCCAGCAGGAGCGCCGAGAGGGTCCCGACAATCCCTCCTCCGACGACGGCGACATGCACGGGCCTATCTAACTCGCCATCGACTCGTCGAGTCGACACGAGAACGCGCGTCGGTAAGCCGTCGGGGTGGTTTGCAGCACCTTGAGGAAGTGATGCCGCATCACGGCCGCCGTGCCGAATCCGGCGAGCTGCGCGACCTCCTCCAGCCCGGCATCCGTCTGCTCCAGCGCCTGCTGCGCTCGGAGGATGCGTTGCCGGTTCAACCACGCCGCGGGTGTCGTGCCAAGGTCGGCTCGGAACCGCCGCGCGAACGTGCGTGACGACATGAGCGCTCTGCGGGCGAGTTGGTCGATCGTGAGGTCCTGATCGAGGTTCTGCAGCATCCAGTCGGTCACTTCGGCGAACGAGTCGGCACGGTGTTCGGGGATCGGGGTCGAGATGTACTGCGCCTGCCCGCCGTCGCGCTGGGGCGGCACGACCATGCGGCGGGCGATGACGTTGGCGGCTGCGGCACCGTGTTCGACGCGCACGATGTGCAGGGCGGCATCGATCCCGGATGCCGTGCCGGCGCTCGTGACGATCGAGCCGTCGTGTACGAACAGCACGTCGGGGTCGACCTCGATGTTCGGGTAGGTCTTCGCCAGTCGGTCGGCGTGCATCCAATGGGTGGTGGCGCGGCGCCCTTCGAGGATGCCGGCTTGCGCGAGCACGAAGGCGCCGGTGCAGACGCTCAGCACCCAGGCTCCGCGGGCGGCGGCGGCGCGCACCACCTCGAGGTAACGCTCGTCGATAACCTCGGTACCGTCGAGGTGGGCGGGAACAGCGACCAGGTCGGCATCCGCCGCGATCGAGAGGTCGTTGTCGACGTGGAGGGTGAATCCGAAACTCGTGGGCACCGGGCCGGGGTCGGCGGTCGCGATCTGGAAGTCGAGCGCGGGCCCGCCCATCGCGGAACGGTCGACGCCGAACACCTCGCAGACGACGCCGAACTCGAATGGGGCCGTGCCGGGAAGCACGAGGCAGACGACCTTCTTGAGCACGAGACCTCCTGGCAGTTTCTCAACGAACTACGGCAATGCTGCCACTCGTGGCGGAAACGCACAAGTCATACCGTTTCTGCCATGCCGATCCTCATCGTCCTTGCCGCTCTCTCTGCGGTCGCCGTCGTTGCGACCATCGTCGTCGTGCTACGCGACGGCTACCGTCGCATCCCCGTCCGCTCGGCCCGTACCCTGGAGCCGTGACTTGGCTCGTGACCGGCGGCGCCGGCTATATCGGCGCGCACGTCGTGCGCGAGTTCCTCGCGGCGGACATGCGAGTGACCGTGCTTGACGACCTCTCCACCGGGCAGCTGGGATTCATCCCCGGGAACGTCTCGTTCACCCGCGGCACGATTCTCGACGGTTCGCTGCTCGAGCGGATCTTCGACGAGCACGACGTGACCGGGGTCGTGCACGTCGCCGGATTCAAGTACGCCGGAGTGTCGGTGCAGCGTCCGTTGCACACCTACGAGCAGAACGTCGACGGCACCACGGTGCTGCTGGCCGCGATGCAGGACCGCAGCGTCGGCAAGATGGTGTTCTCATCGAGCGCGGCCGTCTACGGCACCCCCGACGTCGACCTCGTCACCGAAGCCACCCCGAAGGCCCCCCAGTCTCCGTACGGCGAGTCGAAGCTCATCGGCGAGTGGCTGTTGCGCGACCAGGAGGTCGCGGCGGGACTGCGCCACACCTCGTTGCGGTACTTCAATGTCGTCGGATCGGGGTACCCCGAGATCCGCGACACGAGCCCGCACAACCTCTTTCCGCTCGTGTTCGAGGCGCTGGTGGAGGGTCGCACGCCGCGCATCAACGGCGACGACTACCCGACCCCCGACGGCACCAACGTGCGTGACTACGTGCACGTCTCCGACATCGCGCGGGCGCACGTGGCGGCGGCGAAACGACTGGATGCCGGCGAGCCGATCGAGGCGGCGTACAACCTCGGTAGCGGTGCAGGAGTGTCGGTCGCCGAAATCATGGCCGCCGTTGCGCGCGTCACCGGCATCCCGTTCGACCCCGAGATCGCGCCGCGTCGCCCGGGTGACCCGCCCCGAATCGTCGCGAACGGTGACCTCGCCGCCCGAGACCTCGACTGGCGGATGCGCCACACGCTCGATCAGATGGTCGCCAGCGCCTGGGCGGCTCGCTCCGCCGTCACGCCCGACTGACCGCATCCTGGGAACTCGCTGGTCCCATCCCGGTGTCGTCGGCGCGTCGTACCAACCTTCAACCCAAGCTGCGACTTATCACCCGCGACTTGACTTCGGGCGAATGACAGCGGTGTAATTATCAGCAAGGCGCCCAGCGGGGGGTGGCGGTTACAACCGAAGGGGCAGCACGCATGACGAGGAACGAGATGGCTCAGAGCAGCTACAAGCCGTCCGTTCCGGACGACTGGTTCGTCGACCCGGTCCGACTCGGCATCCCCGGCCTGCGCCCCCAGCCGATTGACGACGACAACCCGCTCTCCTGGCAGACCGACGCGCTGTGCGCGCAGACCGACCCCGAGGCGTTCTTCCCCGAGAAGGGCGGATCGACTCGCGATGCGAAGCGCATCTGCACCACCTGCGAGGTGAAGGCGCAGTGCCTGGACTACGCGCTGCAGAACGACGAGCGCTTCGGCATCTGGGGCGGGCTCTCCGAGCGCGAGCGGCGCAAGCTGCGCAAGTCCCGCATCGCGTAAGGTCTCGATACACCGCGCTGCGCGCGGCACTCGACCCACGGATCGGACCGATAGCGGGTGTCCTGCGGGCCCCTCGGGGAGACCCCGCCTAGCCTCTAGAAGATGCCTGGAGTGAGTGCGATCCTCGTCGCCCGCGACGGCGGCGGCACCGCCGAACGCGCGCTCGACACGCAGACTCGGCCGCCGGATACGGTCGTGGTGGTGTCGGCTGGCACGCCACTCTCCCGGGTCGTCGCCGGCCTCCCGGTCGCCGACGGCTCCGACTGGGTGTGGTTGCTGCCGGCCGACGCCGAGCCCGAGCCCGAAACCCTCGCCCGTCTCCTCGCGGCCGTCGAGGTGGCTCCCTCTGTCGTCATCGCCGGACCGAAACTCGTCGACCCCGATGACCGCGCCATGCTGCGCTCGTTCGGCGAGAGCGTCACGCTGTACGGCGCCACCGTTCCCCTCGCTGCCGATGAACTCGACCAGTCCCAGCACGACGTCGACAACGACGTGCTCGGCGTCGTGCTGCCCGGGATGCTCGTGCGCCGCACGATGTGGGACCTCCTCGGAGGTCCGGACCGCGGGCTCCCGACCGTCGACGCCGGCCTCGACCTGTCGATCCGGGCGCGGCTCGCCGGAGGGCGGGTCGTGCGAGTCGCCAGCGCGCGGGTCGCCGTGGCTCCGGGCGTGCAGGACTTCGCCCGTCGTCGTCCGCTGAGTGCTGCCGCCCGGCACCGCGCGCACCGCGCCGCCGAGCTTCACCGCCGGCTGGCCTATGCGCCCGGACCGGCCGTGCCGCTGCACTGGCTCTCGCTCCTGCCGCTCGCTCTCGTGCGCTCCCTCGGCCTCCTGCTCGGAAAGCGCCCCGCCGCCATCCCCGGTGAGATCGCCGCAACTCTGGCCGCGATCTTCGACCGTTCCGTGCCGATCGCACGCGCCAGCATCCGCCGCTCCCGCCGGGTCGGTTGGGCGGCGATCGCGCCACTGCGCATCCCGCCCGACGTGGTGCGCGAGCGCCGCGCGAGCGCCCGGGACCGAGAGCATGCCCGATCGGGACTCCCCGATCTGGTGCGGGCCGGGTTCCTGCCGGGAGGGCTTGCCATCACCGTCATCGGGGCGGTGCTCGGGGCGGTGCTTGCGGTGCGCCTGGTCGGCGAGAGCGCGATCACCGGGGGCGGGCTGCTCCCGCTGGCCAGCGACCCGGGAACGCTCTGGGCGGGCCTCGGTTGGGGCGCCCGGGACGGCGTCGGTCTCGAAGGTCCCGCCGACCCGTTCCACGCCGTGCTTGCCGTCCTCGGGTCGCTGACGCCGTGGAACCCGTCGCTCTCGCTCGTCGTGCTGTGGGTTGTCGCGCTGCCGCTCGCCGCGCTGGCCGCCTGGTGGTGCGCTACCCGGTTGAGCACCCGCACCTGGCCTCCCGTGCTGGCCGCGGCGCTATGGATGCTTGCGCCGTCGTTCCTGGAAGCACTCATCGAAGGTCGCCCCGCCGCAGTGCTCGTGCACGTGCTGCTGCCGTGGCTGCTGTTCGCCGTGCTCGAAGCTCCACGGTCGTGGAGCGCCGCTGGGGCCGCGGGTCTGCTGTTCGCCGCGGTGGCGGCGTGTGCTCCCGTTCTCGTTCCGGTGCTCCTCGCGGCTGTCGTCCTGTGGGCCGTCGGGCATCCGCGTGCCCTCATCCGGGTGCTGGCGATCCCGTTGCCCGCTCTCGTGCTTGCGGCGCCCCTCGTCGCCGCGCAGCTCGCCCGCGGGACTCCGCTGGGTCTGCTCGCTGACCCCGGGATCGCGTCACCGAGCTCGGTGCCTTCCGGCTGGCACCTGTTGCTCGGTTCGCCGAGCGCAGGGGTCGGCGGCTGGGCACCGTTCGTCGAGGCACTCGGGCTTCCCGCGCTCATTGCTACGCCGACATCCATCGCGTTGCTCGCCCCTCTCGCGGCGGTCGTGCTGCTCGCACTGTTCCTGCCCGGGGCCGGCCGCGCCGTGCCGGCGGCGATCCTCGCGCTCGGTGGCCTGCTCACCGCCGTCGCGGCCGTGCACCTCGCCCCGGCGACCTCGGGGGCCTCCGCCGTCACCATCTGGCCGGGCACGGGACTCAGCCTTTACTGGGCGGGACTCATCGCCGCCGTGGTCGTCGCGATGGCAGCGCTCGGCCGCCTCGCTGTCGGTGTCGGGGTCGCCGTGGTGCTTTCCGCCGCCCTCGCGGTCGCCCCGTCCCTCGTCACCCTCGGGTTGGGAGGGGGACTCGTCGTCGCGGGCGACGGCCGCACCCTGCCGGCGATCGTCGCTGCCGAGGCGGTCGGCGACCCGAATCTCGGCACTCTCGTCCTGCGTCCCCTCGACGACGGCTCGCTCGCCGTGTCGATCGACCGCGGCGCCGGCACGACCCTCGACGAGATCTCGACCTTCGCCGCGACCCGGCCGACGCCCGATGACGCTCAGCGTGAGGTCGCCGAACTCGCGGGCAACCTGGCCTCGCGGGGTGGGTTCGACCCGGCACCCGTTCTCGACCGGCTCGGAATCGAGTTCGTCGTGCTCACGCCCGCTGTGGGCGGAGGCGGCGACCTGGTGCGCGAGCGTGCCGCGGAGGCGCTCGACGCCCAGCCCGCCCTCGAAGCCGTCGGGGATACCGGTCGGGGATCGCTGTGGCGGTACCCGGATCACGTGCCGGTGGCGGCATCCAACGGGTCGTCGCCGATCGGCGGGCTCGCGCTCGCCGCTCAGGCCGCGGTCGTCGGCTTTGCCGTGCTCCTTGCGCTGCCGACCGGTCGCCGGCGACGCCGGGCGGGCCCGGGCGTGCAGCACGACCTCGACGACGCCCACGACGAGGGCTTCGACTCCACGAGTTTCGACGACGACGGATTCGGAGACGACCGTGGCTGAGCCGAAGGGATTGCTGATCGGGGCGCGGATTGCGAGCGGCACGATGGCGGCCGGGGCTGCAGCCGTCGTGATCGCCGCCGTCGCATTCCTTCCGCTCCCGACGTTCGGCCCCGAGGCGCGAACGGTCACCGTCGAGCCGGCCCCCGCCGACCAGGTGCGGGTCTGCCCAGGCAGCGTGATTCGGGTCGGCGACGAGACCGGCGGCAGCACCGACTCTGTGTTCGCGATCGGGGCGCCCACGATTTCCGGCGAGGCGCGCGGAGGCGAACTCGAGCGGACTCGGCTCCTGTCGGCCGACTCGACCGGGTCAGCCGCATCGACGCCCGAGGCGCTGCGTGCTCCGCCCTCCGATGGCGCCCTCGTCGCCGGGGCGCAGAGTCAGGATGTCGACGCTCCCGACTTCCGCGGGCTCGCCGCAACCTCGTGCGCCGAGCCGAGCGGATCGATCTGGCTGGTCGGCGGTGCGACGACAGTCGGGCGCTCGACGCTTCTGCTGCTCGCCAACCCGACCGACGTGCCGTCGCGCGTGACCCTGGAAATCTTCGGCGAAGAGGGACAGATTGCGGCGCCCGGCATGTCGGGAATCGACGTGCCGGCGAACGGGCAACGCGTGCTCTCCCTCGCCGGCTTCGCCCCCGGTGTGGCCTCACCCGTGGTGCACGTCACCGCGCGTGGCGGCCGCGTCGTCGCCACCTTGCAGCAGTCGATCGTGCGCGGTCTCGACTCCGTCGGGGTCGAGACGGTCGGAGGCGGGGCCGATCCGGGCGAGAGCCTCGTCGTCCCGGGCGTGCGGATCTTCGACACCGTCGGCACGAATCGGGCGAGCGCACTCGCCGACTGGCACGACATCGGGCCGGCGATCCGGTTGGCCGTGACGGGCGCCACGGCAGGTCGCGCCACGGTGCGCGTCGTTCCCGAGACTCCCGGAGCGGTCGGCACGTCGTTCGAGGTCGAGCTGGAGCCGGGGCTGGTCACCGAGGTTCCCCTGGACTCCGGCACCCCGGAGGGCGGTGCGACTGAGGACGGTACGACCGACGGTGGCACGACCGATGGTGCGGGCGAGGGCGATGCCCACGGCTTCGAGGACGGCGTTTACACGGTGTATGTCGACGCCGAGATGCCGGTCGTCGCGGCGGTGCGTGCCTCGACCGCCGTCGACTCTGGCGTGGATCCCGCCCCCGACGCGATCCTCGATGCCCCCGATAGCGACCTCGCGTGGTTCGCCGCTGCGCCGCCGCTCGCCGGTGAAGCACTCGTCGTCGTGCCCGAGGGGCCATCGCCACTGATCTCGATCGTCAACCCGCTCGGCCTCGACGTCGAAATCGAACTCTCGCCGCTCAGCGCTGGCGCGGAGCCGACCCTCGTCGCGATTCCTGCGGGCGGAGCGCTCTCGATGGCGGTCGACCCGGGCGCCTACCTGCTGTCGGGCGTGCAGGATCTCTCGATTGCGGTGACCTTCGCCGCGCCCGGCGCACTGGCAGCTTTCGTCGTGTCACCCGCGCGACCAGTCGCCGGCTCGCTGGTCGTCCACCCCGACTGACCGGCATCCGGACTGACCGGCATCCGGACAGCGCTCAGAAGTGGCGGTAGCGCTCCGGAGCGATGTCCCACGGGTCTTTGCCGAGCAGTTCGGCCACGGCGCGAAAGACGCAGCTCTCGATGAGCGACCGGCGATGCCACTCGTCGTCTTTGTGCAGGTGGGCGAGCCGCTCGATGGGCACGCGGTAGAGCACGACGATGCGGCGGGCCACATCGACGCGCCACCGGTCGACCCCGTGCTTCGACGGCTCACCGGGTGGCACTGCGGCGACCTCGAACCGCACCTTCGCCATCTCGTCGGGCCACAGGTCGCGCAAGTACTCGACGGCCGACGCGATGCAGGAGTCGAAGAAGTCGAGGCGGGTGCGCTGCCGCCGTAGGTGCGGCCCCGTCACCGACGACCGGATGCCGCGGCCGTGCCGGTCGCGGGAAGTTGAGCGCAGACTCGCCGTGCTGCGCCGCCCGATCCTCGCCATGCGCCCAGTTTAGGCGTCGCGGTCAAGGTGGGGCGCGGTGCACGCTGAGCGCCGTCGTCGTCATCGACTCGACGCCGGAACTTACCCAACTCTGGGAAGTGAGGGGCTTCGTCGACGAGAGGTTCATGAATGCGCGCGAAACCGAGAGTTGGGGCACGGGGCTCCGGGGTGGTCGCGTCGGCGGCGTGCCCAGCGGCCGCAACGGCCCGTGCGGGTTTACCCTGACGTCGAACAGCGAAAGGGGCATGGTGAGGGGACGACCGTGCAGCAAGGTGGCGTGCGGTGAGGATGCC
>NZ_JANMSQ010000323.1:0-5975 GCF_031389465.1 Pseudolysinimonas sp. | reverse complement strand
GTTCGTCGGCCAAGCTCGCGGGCGGGGTTGCCTCCCTGTTCGAGCAGGAACGCGAGCACCGGGGTTGTCGGAAACTTCGGGGCGGTTCCGAAGCCGCCGAATTCCCGGTCTTCGACCGCGAGCACCTCGGTGACCGCAGCTTCGAGAACCGCGGGCGACAACCCGGCCTCGTCGGCGATGGGACGGTCGGCGGTCAGCGCGGCGACAAGCGCGGTTGCCGTCTGCTCCACCTCGTCGCGCCGCTGCGTCCAGGCGTCGGTGATGGCGTCGAGCACTTCGCGGAAGGCCGGTACCCCCTGCACCGGCCGCGGGGGAAAGTAGGTGCCCGCATAGAAGGTTGCACCGGCCGGGGTGGCGAACACCGTGAGCGGCCAGCCGAGCGACGGGGTGAACGCGCTCGCCGCCGCGAGGTACGCGGCATCGACGTCGGGATGCTCTTCGCGATCGACTTTGATGGCGACGAACCCGGCCGCGAGCTGGGCTGCGACCTCGGGGTCAGAGAAGCTCTCGCGCGCCATCACGTGGCACCAGTGGCAGGTCGCGTAGCCGATCGAGATGAGCACCGGAACGTCGCGGCGCGCGGCCTCGGCGAAGGCATCCTCGCTCCACGGCCACCAGTCGACCGGGTTGCCGGCATGGGAGCGCAAGTAGGGGCTCGTCGAGTCGGCGAGCCGGTTACCCGTCATAGGCTCACCCTATGACGGGCGTTGCCGTGACCTACCTGGGCGGTCCGACCGTGCTGCTCGAGTACGCCGGGTTGCGCATCCTCACGGATCCCACGTTCGACCCGCCCGGCGAGTACGCCGACCCGGGATCGACAACACTCGTGAAGACGGCCGGCCCGGGGCTCACGCTCGCCGCGATCGAGCCGGTCGACGCGATCCTGCTCAGCCACCACGAGCATCCCGACAACCTGGATGCCGCCGGGCGCACCCTCGTGGGCACCGGAATTCCTACCCTCACCACGCCGTACGCCGCCGCCGGGCTCGACCTTCCCGGTGCCACCGGACTCGAACCGTGGGCGACCGCGTTCTTCGAAGCACCGGATGGGCCGATCACCGTCACAGGCGTACCCGCCCTGCACGGGCCGCCGGGGTCTGAAGAGTGGGTCGGGCCGGTGACCGGGTTTCTGCTCGAAGCCCCCGGTGCGCCGAGCGTCTACGTGAGCGGCGACAACGCCGACCTCGACCTGGTCGACGAGATCGCTGCCCGGTTCGCGCCCGTCGGCGTCGCCGTGCTGTTCGTCGGCGCGGCCAGGGTTCCGGCGATCGACGGCCAACTCACCCTCACCTCGGTCGACGCGGTCGCGGCGACCCGGATGCTCGGAGCCCGCGCGGTCGTCGGCGTGCACACCGAGGACTGGGAGCACTTCAGCGAGAGCCGCGCCGACCTCGAAGCCGCCTTCGCCGCCGCCGGGATCGCCGACCTGCTCGTGGCGACCCCGCGCGGGATCCGGGTGGAGATCCCCTAGAAGGTCGCGGTTTCGGGATTCGAGCCCACGCGGTTGCCCGCGTCGAGGGCGTCGATCGCGGCCATCTCGGCGGTGGTCAGCTCGAAGCCGAAGACGTCGAAGTTCGTAGCGATGCGTTCCGCGGAGTTCGACTTCGGGAACACGATGATTCCGCTCTGCAGGTGCCAGCGGATGACGACCTGCGCCGCGCTGACTCCGTGCGCCGCGGCGACCTCGGTGATCGCCGACATCCCCAGCAGGTCGTACTTGCCCTGACCGAGCGGACCCCACGCCTCGATCGCCGTGCCGTGCTCGGCGCCCCACGCCCGCAACTCGCGCTGCTGGAACGTCGGGTGCAGTTCGAGCTGGTCGACGGCGGGAACGGTTGACGACCCGGCGAGCAGCCTCTCGAGGTGCGGCACGTGGAAGTTGGAAACACCGATGCTCGTCGCCTTGCCGGCATCCCGAATCTGCTCCATGGCGAGCCAGGTCTCGAGGTACCGGTCGAGGTCGGGGCGCGGCCAGTGGATGAGGTAGAGGTTCACGCTGTCGAGCTGCAACTTCTCGAGGCTCAGGTCGATCGCGTCGAACGCCGGTTGCGTTCCCTGGTCGGAGTTCCAGAGCTTCGTCGTAATGAACAGCTCGTCGCGGGGAATGCCCGCCGCGGCGATCGCTCGACCGACGCCGACCTCGTTGCCGTAGACCGCCGCGGTGTCGATGTGCCGGTACCCGGCTTCGAGGGCGTCGGACACGATCCGCTCGGTCTCGTCGGGATCGACCTTGAACACTCCGAAACCGAGCTGCGGGATGTCGTGGCCATCGTTGAGCTTCAAGGTGGGAATCGTCGTAGTCATCCCCGCCATCCTGCCACCGCCGCCTCAGCGCGGGCTGGGTCCGGTCGCCACGGGACGGTCCGGGTGCTGCGACCACTGGCTCCACGAGCCGGGGTAGAGGGCCGGCGCGAAGCCCGAGAGGGTGAGTGCGAGCACCTCGTGAGCCGCCACCACACCCGAACCGCAGTAGGCCGCGACCGGCGCCCCCGGGTCAGCGCCGAGTTCGAGGAAGCGCGCCCGCAGCTGCTCGGGCGACAGGAAGCGCCCGTCGGGGTCGAGGTTTGCGGCCGACGGTGCACTCACCGCTCCGGGAATGTGGCCCGCGCGGGGATCGATCGGCTCCTGATCGCCGCGGTACCGCTCTGCTGCTCGCGCGTCGAACAGGGTGCCGTGATCCGGGAAGCCGGCTGCGTCGTCGAGGCCGATCACGGGCATCACGCCGTGACGCAGCCGCACGTCGCCCGGGCGCGGCACTACCTCGCCGGTCTCGAGCGGGTAGCCTTCCGCGCGCCAGGCACCCAACGCACCGTCGAGCACGCGCACGTCGTCGAGACCGCCATCCCGCAGTAGCCACCAGGCTCGGGCAGCCGACATGTTGCCGAGGTCGTCGTAGACGATGACCGTGCGGTCGTTGCGCAGGCCCCAGCGGCGCGCGGCGACTTGCAGTGCACCCGCCTGCGGCAGCGGATGACGGCCCTCGGTGGCGGGACGCGAGTGGTCGGCGAGTTCGGTGTCGAGGTCGACGTAGACGGCGCCCGGGATGTGGCCGGCGAGATAGTCAGGGCGACCGTCCGGCTGATCGAGACGCCAGCGCACGTCGAGGATGCTGACGGCGCCCAGCACCCCGTGGAGGTCCCGGGCGGTGATCAAGGGCGGCGACGCGGTCATGGTGCTCAGGGTAGGCGTCGCGACCGGGGTTGACACCGCGTCGCGCGGGCGCTAACGTACAACCAAATGGTTGTAAATACTAAACTGAGCGACCTCGAGGTCGACCGCATCTTTCACGCCCTCGCCGATGCGACGCGGCGCGACATCGTGCGCCGCACCCTGACGGGTGAGGCCTCCGTGAGCGAACTGGCGGGCGCCTACGCGATGTCGTTCGCCGCCGTTCAGAAGCACGTCGCGGTGCTGGAAGGAGCAGGCCTCGTGACCAAGGAGAGCCGCGGCCGGGAGCGTCTCGTGCGCGCCGACCCCGACACCATCGCCCGCGCGCGAGCTCTACTCGACGCGTACGCCGACCTGTGGCGCAGCCGCATCGACCGACTCGATGCCGTGCTCGCCGAAGACGCCGACTAGAACATCCAGGAGAGGAACCCCACCATGCCCGTGACATCCGTCACCACCGATCTCGAGGCCCTCACGATGACTCTCGTGGCCGACTTCCCCGTCGCGGTTGAGCGCCTCTGGGGCGCCTTTGCCGACCCGCGCAAGCTCGAGCGGTTCTGGGGTCCCCCCGGCTACCCCGCGACGTTCGACACCTACGACCTCCGCCCGGGCGGCATCGCCCACTACTGGATGACGAGCCCCGAGGGTGAGCGGTTCCACGGCCGTTGGGAATTCGCCGAGGTCGAGGAGCCGCACCGCATCGTCGTGCTCGACTCGTTCGCCGACGCGCAGGGCGAGGTCGACCCGTCGATGGGGACGGGACGCATGACCTTCACGTTCGAGAGCACCGCTCAAGGGTCGCGCTACACCGCGGTGTCGGCGAACGAGACGCTCGAGGACCTCGAGAAGGTGCTCGCGATGGGCCAGGCCGAGGGGATGACCCAGGCGATCGGCCAGCTCGACACCGTGCTCGCCGACCTGCGCGAGTACGCGCTCGGCACGGGCACCCAGGTGGAAGTGCTCGACGACCAGCACGTGCGCATCACCCGCGCGTTCGAGGCGCCGCTCCACCTCATCTGGCGGGCGCACACCGAGCCCGACCTCATGAAGCGTTGGTTGCTCGGCCCCGACGGCTGGAAGATGACCGTCTGCGAGGTCGACCCAACCCCGGGCGGCGCCTACCGGTACGCCTGGGAGCCGGTAGACGGCACGCCCGGGCACGGGTTCGGCTTCGACGGCGAAACCCTGGTCTTCGAGCCCGAGCGTCGGATCGTCACCACGGAGCGCATGACCGGTGCCGATTTCCCGGCGACGACCAACGATCTGTCGTTCGACGAGGAGGACGGCGTGACCCTGCTGACCCTCCTCGTGACGTACGCTGACGCGGCACAACGCGACGCCATCCTCGCCACCGGCATGACGGACGGCATGGAGACCAGCTACCAGCGGCTCGAGCGGGAGCTCGTCACGACGGGCTAGCGCGGTCGGTGGGAGCCATAGGCTGGTCGGCTGATGTCTCCCACCGATCTCGAGATCACCTACCCACCCGAGCTGCCCGTCAGCCAGGTGCGGGACGAGCTCGCGCGCGTCATCGCGGCCAACCAAGTCGTGATCGTCGCGGGCGAGACCGGCTCGGGTAAGACCACGCAGTTGCCGAAGATCTGCCTCGAGCTCGGGCGCGAGAAGATCGGCCACACCCAGCCCCGGCGGATCGCCGCGAGGTCGGTAGCCGAGCGGATCGCCAGCGAACTCGGGGTCGAACTCGGCGGTGTGGTCGGCTACCAGGTGCGGTTTGATGACCGGTCGGCACGCGACACCCGCGTGAAGCTGATGACCGACGGGGTGCTGCTCGCCGAACTGCAGCGCGACCGGGATCTGAAGCGCTACGACACGATCATCATCGACGAGGCTCACGAGCGGTCGCTCACGATCGACTTCTTGCTCGGCTACCTCGCGCAACTGCTGCCCCGGCGGCCCGACCTCAAGGTGATCGTGACGTCGGCGACGATCGACCCTGAGTCGTTCGCCAAGCACTTCGCGGCCCCCGACGGCTCCCCCGCGCCGATCGTCGAGGTGAGCGGGCGCACCTACCCCGTCGACATCCGCTACCGGCCCTTGGTGTCGGAGCGCATGGACGATCAGGAGGGCGAGCCCGTCGAAGACCTCGACTACCTGCAGGGCATCGGGGCGGCCCTCGACGAGCTCGCGCGGGAACCCGACGGTGACGTGCTGGTATTCCTGTCGGGCGAGGCCGAGATCCGCGACGCCCAGGATGCGCTGTCGTCGCGCCCGCACACGGAGGTCGTGCCGCTCTACGGGCGGCTGTCGTCGGCCGAGCAGCACCGGGTGTTCGACACGAAACGCGCACCCGGCATCCGTCGCCGCGTCGTGCTCGCGACCAACGTCGCCGAGACCAGCCTCACGGTGCCCGGCATCAAGTACGTCGTGGATGCCGGCACCGCCCGCATCTCGCGGTACAGCCCGCGCGCGAAGGTGCAACGCCTGCCGATCGAGGCGATCAGCCAGGCGAGCGCGAACCAGCGCTCGGGGCGGGCGGGCCGCACGAGCGACGGGATCGCGATCCGGCTGTACGCCGAAGACGACTTCGCGAGAAGGCCCGAGTACACCGATCCCGAAATCCTGCGCACCGATCTCGCCGCCGTCATCCTGCAGATGATGGCGCTCGGCCTCGGCGACATCATGGCCTTCCCGTTCCTGCAGCCGCCGGACCGACGCGGCGTTCGCGACGGCCTCGACCTGCTCGCCGAACTGGGCGCAATCTCGCGGGTTGAGGAGCGCCCGGCGCAGCCGGACGCGTCTCGAAACCCACGGCTGACGAAGACCGGGCGGATGCTGACGCAGCTTCC
>NZ_JANMSQ010000308.1:0-10855 GCF_031389465.1 Pseudolysinimonas sp. | reverse complement strand
CGCGGTGAGCTCGTCGGCCGTGAAGCCCTGCTTCTTGAGGGCGTCCCCGAGTGCGTTGAATGACTTCGGGGCAAAACCGATACCGAAGTGCTGCGCTGCAGCAGCGTCGAAGCCGCGTGTTCCGAGAAAGTCGCGGCCGATCTGCGCCGCCGGGGTCGCCAGTTGCGCCTGGAAGAACTTCTCGGCCGCGGCGTTCGCGGCGAGCAGTCGGGCCCGGTTGCCGTGGTCGCTCGCCTGGCCGCCATCCTCGTAGTGCAGTTCGTAGCCGAGCCGCCCCGCGAGCCGTTCGACGGCTTCGGCGAACGAAACATGGTCCATCTTCTGCAGGAACGAGAAGACGTCGCCGCCCTCGTTGCAGCCGAAGCAGTGGTAGAGCCCCACCTGGGGCCGCACGTGGAAGCTCGGGCTGCGCTCCTCGTGGAACGGGCACAGGCCCTTCATCGAGCCGACGCCGGCGCTCTTCAACGTCACAAAGTCGCCGACGATATCGGCGATGTTGGTACGCGACCGGACTTCGTCGATGTCGCTTCGACGAATCAGCCCGGCCATGGAGTGATCCTATGTTTCGATACACCGGGCGCGCCCGGCACTCTACCCAGGGTTTTCGACGGCGAGGCTAGCTTCATCCGCAAGCAGGGCCCGGATGCGCTCAACGTCGGCGGTCAGCGCCGCGACGAGCGTCGGCACCCCGTCGAACTTCACCATCGGCCGGATGTACTCGACGAAGTCGAGCTCGATCGACTTGCCGTAGGCGTCGACTGAAGTGTCGATCAGGTGCGCCTCGGTGCGCCGCGCCGGGATGCTATCGAAGGTCGGGTTGTTGCCGATCGAAACGGCTGCGCCGTATCGCGCGCCGTCGACCCAGGCCCACGCCGCGTAGACGCCGTCTCCGGGCAGAAACCCTTCCATCGCAGGATCGAGGTTCGCCGTCGGGAAGCCGATCTCGCGTCCGATCGCGTCGCCGTGCACGACGGTCGACCGCACCCGTGGGTACCGGCCCAGCAGCGCTGCGGCCTCTCGCACCTCGCCCGCCGCCAGGTGTTCGCGGATCTTCGTCGACGACACCCGATCGCCGCCCACGAGCACGTCCTCGAGCAGCACGACCTCGAAGCCGTACAGCTTCCCGTGTTCTCGCATCGAGTCGATCCGGCCCGCGCCGCGGTGCCCGAAACGGAAGTCGGCGCCCAGCAACACCAGCCGGGTATCGAGCGCGTCGTGCAGGATGCGTTCGGAAAACTCGACCGGCTCGAGATCGCTCACCTCACGCGTGAACTCGAGCATGAGGGTCGCCGACACGTCGGTCTCGGCAAGGAGGGCAGCCCGCTGGTCGTTCGAGACCAGTGACTCCGGGCATTCGTCGGGCCGCAACAGCGCGAACGGATGCCGGTCGAACGTCACCACGACGGGCTGAAGTCCTCGGTCGGCGGCAAGGGAGGTCAGTTGGGCGAGCACGCCGCGGTGTCCGAGGTGCACGCCGTCAAACTTTCCGACCGTGACGGCGCTCGGGCCGAACCCCGCGGGCACATCGTCGAGGTTCTCGATCAGCAGCATCAGTGCGCGCTCTCGACGGCGACAGCGCGGCGCCCGCGCCACAGGTACAGCAGACCGATGACCGGCAGCACGAGCGGAACGCACAGGTATCCGGCGCCGTAGGCACTCCACACGGTGGCCTCGCGCCCGAACGGATCGATGCTGTCGAGACCGAGAACGGCCGGGGCTGCGACGCTCAGCGTGCCAATCACCAGAACGCCGACGAGCTCGAACCCGATCGTCGCCCAGGCGACGGCATCCCAACGCAGCGCGAGCGCGAGCGTCGCGAGGAGGTAGACGACTGCGGCGAGTGCCGACAGGGAGAACGCAATCGGCGCCTCGGCGAAGCGGTCGACGATCTGGAACACGCTACGTCCGGTCGCGGCGATCGCGAGTACGGCGTAGACGGCGACGAGGATGCGGCCGGGACCGGCGAGAGCGGCGGGGCGTCGGGTGGACATCCGTTTCAGGATAAGGCCAGCGGGTCACGCAAGCTGGATGCTCAGGCTAGCTGGACGGTCCAGATCTGGTTCATCCGGTATGCCATCACGGCGATCGCGAGCGCCCCGACGCCGAGCACGACCGTGCTCCAGCGCGACCGGTCGGTGAGAGCCCAGGCGATTGCGGCCGGCGGCATGAGGCACGCCGTCGCCAGGTAGACCCAGAACTCGGCCAGGTTGCCGGTCGGGTGGTTGCCGACGGCCGGTGCGACGAGCGAGATCACGACCTGTACGAGCAACAGAACCTCGACGAGGGCGACCGCGAGGATCGTCAGGTCGGCCGGCTTGCGACCGACGAGGCCGAGTACGACGCACAGCACGCCGGCGAGCGTCGCGACTCCGATCAACACAAGAGTGAACCCGTCGATCACGACACCACCTCCGCGGTGGGGAAGTTGACGAGCACGCGAGATATCCCGGCGTTCACCGCCACCAGCCCGACCAGCTGCCCCCCGGGGCCGAGCGCCGCGACGATCGGGGCGTCGTCCGCCGCCACCGGGACGCGTTTGCCCTGGCTGAGCGCGAGGACCGCGTCGGCGTCGAGTTCGGTCACCGGGAACAGCCGCCGCGCGACTGCGGCCGGCGCGAGAAGAGCGGCCACGAGGTCGCCGTCGGGGTCGGTCGCTTCGGCGATGTCGAAAGGGCCGACGCGGGTTCGTCGGAGCGCCGTGAGATGACCCCCGACCCCGAGGGCGCTGCCGAGGTCGCGCGCGAGAGCCCGCACGTAGGTACCCGACGAGACGGCGACCCGCACGTCGAGATCGAGCACCGTACCCTCGGTGTTGCTGCTCAGCACCTCGAAGGCCGAGACGGTCACGGGGCGCGCCGGGAGGTCGACATCCTCACCCGCCCGAGCGCGGTCGTACGAGCGCCGACCGTCGACCTTGATCGCACTGAATGTGCTCGGCACCTGGGAGATCTCGCCGGTCAAGGCGCTCACCGCGGTGGCGATCTGCTCGGGAGTCACCCCGCTCGCGTCGGCCTCGGCGAGGATCTCGCCGTCGGCGTCATCGGTCGTCGTCGAGCGCCCGAGGCGGATCGTGGCCGTGTACTCCTTGTCGAGACCGACGAGATAGGTGAGCAGGCGGGTCGAACTGTCGACCCCGAGGATCATCAGCCCGGTCGCCATCGGGTCGAGGGTGCCGGCGTGGCCCACTTTGCGGGTGCCGACCGACCGCCGCGTGCGAGCCACCAGGTCGTGGCTCGTCGGCCCCTGCGGCTTGTCGAGAAGCAGGATGCCTCCGCTGCCCGCCGTGGTTGGGCCTGCGTTCACGGTGTCATGGTAACCGTAGGCTCGCGGTATGCGTGTGGCCGTGATCGGTGCGGGAGCCGTCGGCGGGCTGCTCGCCGCCCTCCTCGACCGTGCGGGGAACCACGTCGAGGTGACCGCCCGCGGCGAGCACCTCGCCGCGATCCGGGCCGACGGGATTGTGCTCGACGGCGGCTACGGGTCGCACGTTGCTCGGGTCGCGGCGAACGAGACCCTCACCGAGCGCCCCGAACTTGCGATTCTCGCGACGAAGGCGCAGGATGCGGCTGCCGCGCTCGCCGCGAACGTGGAGCTGCTCGACGGGGTGCCGTTGCTGGTCGCGCAGAACGGACTCGGCGGCATCCGAGTCGGCGGCGAGGCGCTGCCATCGTCGCCACTCGTCGGCGGGCTCGCACTGTTCGCGACGTCGTACCTCTCCCCCGGCCGCATCACGGTGACGGCCGCGCTGCCCCTCGTCATCGGCGGGGCGCCGGGTACCCCGCCCGCGATCGTCGACCGATTCGCCGAGTTGCTGCGACCGGCACTCCCGATCGAGGTGGTCGACAGCCTCGAAGGCGCCCAGTGGACGAAGCTGCTCATCAACCACGTCAACGCCCTGCCCGCGATCACCGGGCTCTCGGTGCAGCAGACGGTCGCCGACGCTTCGCTGCTCCGGGTCCTCGCCGCGAGTCTGCGTGAGACGGTGCGCATCGCCAACCGCATCGGCATCCGCTTCACCGGTCTGCAGGGCATCCCGGGGTGGATCCTGCCGTGGCTCGGCCGCGGGCCGCTCGCGTTCGCCGCGTGGCTTCCGCGGCGGCTCGCCCGGCGAATGGGCGACGTGCCGAATCCGGGTTCGACGCTGCAGAGCATCCGGCGCGGGCAATTGACCGAGATCGACTTTCTCAACGGGGCGGCCGTTCGCGTCGCGCGCGAGCACGGGTTCGACGCCCCCATCAATGCGGCGCTCGTCGCTCTGGTGCACGAAGTCGAGCGCACCGGGGAGTTCTTGACACCCGCTGAGGTCGCCGAACGAGTCTCTACTGCGGGGCGGGCTTGACCGAGCAGTAGTCGGCGAAGCGTCGCACCGGGGCATCGGGGTCGGTGTTGTCGACGATCGCGCTCGCGGTGGTGTTCGGGTGCGCGTCACGCACATAGAGCCGCTGGGCTTCGGAATACCGAAGGTTCGACTCGGCTTTCGGGCTCGGATCCGCGCCGTCGTGCTCCACCATGCGGCCGAGCCGCACCTTCGGGTCGGCGTCGAGCCAGATCGAGAAGTTCCAGGCCCCGCGCAGTTCGAAGCGGTTGAGGAACACCCCGTCGACGATGAGGATGGCGTCGGCCGGACCCGTCACCCACGCGGATTCGACGGGCACGTCGCGTTCCCGGTCGAAGCCCGCGAGTTGGAAGCCTGTGCTGCCGCCCATCCGGAACGGCTCGATCAGTGCGCGGCGCAGCACCGAGTAGTTGAAGGCATCCCGGTAGTAGCCGTCCGGCGAGTAGCGTCCGGCACGGTAGCGGTGCTCGCGCGGCTGATGGAAGTCATCGACCGACGCGCGGAAGACCGCGAAGCCGGCTCGATCGAACGCGAGGGCGAGGTCGTCGGCAAACCGGGTCTTACCGGCGCCGTCGGGACCGTCGATCGCGAGGGTCGTGCGGCCTTTCGCGTAGTGATGCGCGTACTCGGCCACGAGCGACTCGAGCAGCTCCCGCCGCGCGGGGGCGATTTTCGACCACATCACCACGTGCACATCACCACGGAGCCAGCCTAGCTAGCCTCGCTGATGTGAGACCCGGAACCGCACTCGGCGAGCGCATCGCCGACTGGTATGCGGCCGGGCATCGAGATCTGCCGTGGCGGCGACCGGGTTTCACGCCCTGGGGAACCCTGGTGAGCGAGTTCATGCTGCAGCAGACGCCCGTAGCCCGCGTCATCCCGGCCCTCGAGCGCTGGCTGAGCCGGTGGCCCACCCCCGCCGACCTCGCGAAGGTGCCGCCTGGTGAGGCCGTGCGCGCCTGGGAGCGCCTCGGCTACCCGCGGCGGGCGCTCGCCCTCCACACTGCCGCAACGATGATCGCCGAGCGGCACGGCAACGACGTGCCGGCGGATGTCGACTCCCTGCTCGCGCTGCCCGGAGTCGGGCCGTACACGGCGCGTGCCGTCGCGGCCTTCGCGTACGGCATCCGCACTCCGGTCGTCGACACCAACGTGCGTCGCGTGCTCGCCCGAGCGGTGCGCGGCCAGGGTGAGGCGGGCCCGGCGGGCACGGCGACCGATCTCACCGAGATGGAGGCTCTGTTGCCCGTCGATCCCGCGAGGGCCCGGCTGGTCAACGCCGGCACGATGGAACTCGGGCAGACCGTATGCACGGCGCGGTCGCCGCGCTGCGCGGAGTGCCCTCTCGTCGAGTCGTGCGCCTGGCGGGCGGCCGGATACCCGGCGTACGAGGGGCCGCGCACGGCGGTGCAGAAGAGATACGCGGGCTCCGACCGGCAGGTGCGTGGGCTCGTCCTGCGTGAACTGCGCGCGAGCCACACGTCCGTGCCCGCCGCGGTGATCGCCGGGCTGTGGTCGGATGCCGAACAGCTCACGCGCGCCGTCGACGGCCTGCTGCGTGACGGGCTTGTCAAGCGCGACGGCGAGGAGTTGAGGCTTCCGTAGGCTGATCGGATGCCGTCCCTCCCGCTGAAGCTCACCCGGGAGGCCACGCAACCGGAACTCGCCGCAGCCTTCGCGGCGATCCGCGCCGAACTCGAGCTACCGACCGAGTTCCCGCCCGAGGTCGAAGTCGAAGCGGCACGCGCCGTCGAGGCGTACCGGCTGCCCGATCTGGATCTGACCGACATCCCGTTCGCGACGATCGACCCCGCCGGATCGACCGACCTCGACCAGGCGCTCGCAATCGAGCGCGACGGCGCGGGGTGGCGGGTGTTCTACGCGATCGCCGACCTCCCCGGATTCGTGACCCCCGGCGGCGCGATCGACGTCGAGGCGCGCGACAGGGGCCAGACCCTCTACGCGGCCGACGGTCGTATCCCGTTGCATCCGGTAGCAATCAGCGAGGGTGCCGCTTCACTACTGGCGGATGCCGAGCGCGGCGCGTTCGTCTGGGAGCTCGCGCTCGACTCCGAAGGCCGCGAGACGTCGGTGCGGGTGCGCCGCGCGCGGGTGCGAAGCCGACGGCAGTGGACCTACGAAGAGGCGCAGGCCGCGGTCGGCGACGATCCGATGCTCGGGATGCTGCGCGACGTCGGCGAGGTACGCGTCGCCCGCGAGAGCGAGCGGGGTGGGGCGAGCCTCGCGACGCCCGAGATGCTCGTCGTGCGCGATCGTCACGAGTACCGGCTGGAGCGCCGCGTGGTGCTCCCCGTCGCCACCTGGAACGCCCAGATCTCGCTGCTCACCGGGATGGCGGCCGCTCGCATCATGCTCGACGCAGGCATCGGCATCCTGCGCACCATGCCGCCCGCCGAGCCGGACGCTATCGAGCGGTTCCGGCGGCAGACGATCGCCCTGGGAACGCCCTGGGGCGCCGACGAGCGGTACGGGGATTACCTGCGGCGTCTTGCGAGTGACGAGCCGCGACAGATCGCGATCCGGCATGCCGCAGCTTCGCTGTTCCGCGGGGCGACCTACCTGCCGTTCGACGGCGAAGCTCCCGCCGAGACCGTGCAGTCGGCGATCGGCGCACCCTACGCTCACGTCACGGCTCCCCTCCGGCGGCTGGTCGACCGGTTCGGGCTCGAGGTGTGCGTCGCGGTGTCCGGGGGCGTCGACGTCCCGACCTGGGTGCGGGAGGGGCTGCTTACGCTGCCCGCGGCGATGGGTAGGTCGGCGAACCTGTCGGGTCGCCTCGACCGCCGCATGCTCGACACGGTCGAAGCGGCGGTGCTCGCGCCGCACGTCGGTAAGGAGTTCGACGCCGTTGCGATCACGGACGCCACGGTGCAACTGGGAGACCCGGCGGTTGAGGCCTCATGCGAAGGGATGCTGCGGCCGGGGGCCGAAGTGCGCGTCCGTCTCGAAGCTGCCGACATCGCGACCGGTACCGTGCGGTTTCGGGTCGTCTAGCGCACCGAGAGCATCTGGCCGCGAAGGCGAACGGACAGGCAGGTGACGCAGCCCTCCAACTTCTCGAACTCGCTCATCGGCGTCGTCACGACCTCGAGCCCGCGCTCCCGCAGGATCCCAGCCGTCTCGGGGGCCGACGCCGAGAGCAGCACGCTCTGCGAGTCCAGCACGACGACGGCGACGCCCTCCGGCTCCGGGACAGACAGAAACGTCGCGAAGGCGCCAGGATCATCGACGAGCGGCTCGAAGCCGAGCACCGTGCCGTCGGGAAGAGCCGTGACGCCCGACTTGAGATGCAGCACCTTCGACACCGGCACCACGACGACCTGCCAGCCCCGTGGCGCGAGCAGCCCGCGGAGTGCGTCGATACCCGCGTCGTCGGTGCGCGTGCTGCGGCCGACGTAGGCGGTGCGGTCGATCTTCAACACGTCGCCGCCGTCGAGGTGGGCGGGCGGCTCGAGCCGCGCGACCTCAAGCCCGGTCGTGGCGACCGCACGCGCGGCCGAATCCACCTCGCCGCGGCGTGACTCGGCCCCGGGCGAGGCGAGCACCGCGAGGTCGTCGAAGACGACAACGGCATCTTCGACGAACACGCCGTCCGGGTGCTCGTCAGCGGCGTCGACCTCGATCACGTCCCAGCCACGGCCTCGGAATATCTCGACGTAGGCGCCCCATTGCTCGAGTGCCAGCCCGGCATCCACCGGCACCCGCTCGAAGTGGGTCAGCTCGCCGTCGGCAAGAAGCGGCGACGGGCGACGAACGAGCAGCAGGGACATCCGATCAGGCTACCGACGAGGCATACTCGTTCCCATGCCGGAGCTGCCCGAAGTGCACGCACTGGTGAGCGACCTGCGCACCCGCCTGGTCGGCCGCCCGATCGCTCGGCTCGACATCATCGCGTTCGCGGCACTGAAGACCTACGACCCGCCCGTGTCGGCCCTTGAGGGCCTCCAGATCAGCGGAATCGAGCGGTACGGCAAGTACCTCGACATCCAGGCAGGCGAACTCCACCTGGTCATCCACCTCGCTCGCGCCGGCTGGCTGCGCTGGCGGGAGAAGGCGCCGGTGGCGACAGGTCGCCGCGGCGCGGGACCTCTCGCGGCGCGACTCGTGCTCGACGATGGCACAGGATTCGACCTCACCGAGGCAGGCACCAAGAAGAGCCTCGCGATCCACGTCGTGCGCGACCCCCAGGATGTCGAACGCGTCGCGACCCTCGGCCCCGACCCGCTCGCCGACACCTTCACCGAAGAGGTGCTCGCCGGCATCCTCTCCGCCGCGGGGCGCTCGCAGATCAAAGGCGTGCTGCGGGATCAGCGACTGATCGCCGGGATCGGCAATGCGTACTCCGACGAGATTCTGCACGTCGCGAAGATGTCGCCGTTCAAGCCCGCGAACATGACGCCCGACGATGTGAAGGTGCTCTACGCCGCGGTGCGATCAACGCTCGCCGACGCGGTCGCACGCTCAGAGGGACTCGCCGCATCGGAGCTCAAGGGCGAGAAGAAGTCGAACTTGCGCGTGCATGCGCGCAACGGCGAGGCATGTCCCGTCTGCGGCGACACCGTCCGACAAGTGATCTACTCCGACTCGACCTTCCAGTACTGCCCGACCTGCCAGACGGGCGGCAAACCGCTCGCCGATCGAGTTCTCAGCCGCCTACTGAAGTAGAGATGGCGCGCTCGATGCCGACGATGAGCAGTTCAAGCACGAACTCGAACTCGGCGACGTGGTCGTGCTCGGCCACCGCGAGTGTGGCCGCGAGGTGCGGGTAGGCCGCCGCGCCTGCCCCGGAAAGCAGCTCATCCAGCGGGTAGCCGTGCGCCGACGGACCGACTTGCAGTCGCAGTTCCTGCAGAGTGAAGGCGAAGACGTGCACCTCCACGGCGTGCATCGCGTCGTGGGCGAGCTGAGGCGAGCATCCGCCGGCCAACAGGGTTCCGATCACCGCGTCGACGAACCGCAGGCGCGCCGGACCGACGGCGGGGCGGCTGGTTGCCAGGCCGGCTGCCCAGGGATGCGCGAGAAGCACACTGTGTGCACCCCGCACGAGACCGCGCAGCGACTCGCGCCACCCGACCGCCTCGTCACGCGCGGGGAATCGGGCGATGACGTCATCCACCATCCCGTCGAGGAGGTCGTCTTTGTTGTGCACGTGCCGGTAGAGCGACATCGCCTCCACCCCGAGCGATACGCCGACGCGGCGCATGCTCACCGCGTCGAGCCCGTGCTCGTCGGCGAGTTCGACGGCAGCGGCGAGTACCCGGTCGCGGGAGAGAACCGCCCGCTGGGCTCTACGCCGCGGATTCACTCCTCCAGCTTATCTCTTACGCTTACGTCGTAAGCAAGACCTCCCTGGTCAGCAGGGTGCGGCAGACTCAACGCGACGAACATCGGAGGAACTGTGGGCACCTGGGGTGCGGGCGTTTTCGAGAACGACGAGACGATGGACTTTCTCTGGGAGGTCGAAGAGGGCGGAGTGGAAGCCCTGCGCGACGCGCTCGATCAGATGATCGACGCCGCCGGGCGACCGGAGGCGTGGGCGGAGAGCACCGCGATCGCCGCCGCCGCTATCATCGCCGCCGCCTACGACGGTCGCGCCGACCTGCTCCCCGAGGAAGCGACCGCCCTCCTCGCCAGCCTCGCTCCCTCGATCCTCGAAGACCAGGCGTTGCGCGACCGGGCGCGCTACGCCGTGCACCTCGTGCTCACCGGCGACTCCGAACTGCTCGAGCTGTGGCGCAGCTCGGGCGAGTCGGATGCGGCCATCGCCGCGATCGCCGAAGTGCAGACCCGGCTGAGCGACTAGTTCGCGACGGACTGCGTGGTCGCAATGCGTGCGAGCAACGCGGCGAAGGCAACCGGGTCCTCCTGGAACGGGGCGTGCCCGTGAGGAACTCGGATGACGTCGGCCCCGCTGCGGGCGGCGAGCGACTCTTGCACGAACGGCGGGACCACTGCGTCGTTCTCGGTCAAGATGTAGGTCGCCGGGCGGGTCTTCCAGGCAACCTGAGTGGCGGCAGTCGTGACCGACGCCAACGATTGCGGGCGGAACATGTCGGCGAGCTGTTCAGACGCTTCACGCGGAACCCCCGGCGGCATGTCGGCGGCGATCATCTCCACCCGCTCGTCGCGCGTGCGGCCCATCGTCATCTGACCGTCCGCGACACCCCACCACTCCGGCTGGGTGCCGCCCATGACGTCGAGAAGGCTCTCCCCAGCATCGACAGCGAAAGCGGCGACGTAGACGAGGCGTTCGACGGACGGGTGGTCGCCAGCCTCCGTGACGGGTATCCCGCCGTACGAGTGCCCAACGAGCACAACGGGGCCGTCGGCACGTTCGATCGCCGCGGTAACGGCGGCGGCATCCGCAAGCAATCCTTCGGTGCTGCCGGTCGAGGGTAGATCGATCGCATCGACCTCCCAGCCATCTCCTTTGAGAATCTGCACGATGGGCTCAAACTCCCAGGGGCCCACCCAGGCGCCGTGCACGAGGTCGATGCG
>NZ_JANMSQ010000206.1:0-15855 GCF_031389465.1 Pseudolysinimonas sp. | reverse complement strand
CACGACATCCCGCTCGCGCAGGATCTGCTCGAACTCGAGCGCTGCCTCGTGATTCCGGGGCCGGGGCAGGCCGTGGGAGATGATCGTCGACTCGAGCGCAACCACCGGGCGGCCGGCGGTGAGCGCCGCGTCGACCTCGGGAGTGAGGATCGGGGAGGGCATCGCGACCACGTTAGCGAAGATGCGCGGGCACAGAATTCGCAGGACGTTCCGTGCGATGTCACACACGGGGGCTCCCGATCTGCTTCCATTGACCCATGTCCCGGCTCGAGGCTGAGTACCCACGGCCCGATCATGTTCTCGTTCACATCAGCGACACCCACCTTCTCGCGGGGGAGGGTCGGCTGTACGACCGCGTCGACGGCGCTGCCCGGCTGCGCGAGTTGCTGACCGCCCTCGAGCGCACCGGGCGACGCCCCGAGGCCATTGTCTTCACCGGGGACCTCGCCGATCACGGCGAGGCAGCCGCCTACGCCGAGCTTGCCGCCATCGTCGAACCGGTCGCCGCGCGACTCGGTGCGCAGATCGTCTGGGCGATGGGCAACCACGACGACCGGGCGGCGTTCCGCGCCGGTCTGCTCGGGGAGGTCGGCACCGACGCCCCGGTCGATCGGGTCTATTGGCTCAACGGGCTGCGGGTGATCACCCTCGACACGACGGTCCCGGGCGTTCACCACGGCGAGCTCGACGACGCCCAGCTCGCCTGGTTGTCCGCCGAACTCGCCCGGCCCGCGCTCGACGGAACCATCCTCGCGCTGCACCACCCGCCCATTCCGAGCGTGCTCGATCTCGCCGTATCCGTCGAGCTTCGCGGCCAGAGCCGACTCGCCGACGTGCTCGCGGGCAGCGACGTGCGTGCCATCCTCGGCGGGCACCTGCACTACTCGTCGACCGCGACCTTCGCCGGCATCCCGGTGTCAGTCGCCTCGGCGAGCTGCTACACGCAAGACCTGCTCGCGCCCGCCGGCGGAAGCAGGCCCCGGGACGGCGCCCGGGCGTTCAACTTCGTGCACGTCTACCCGACCACCGTGCTGCACTCGGTCGTTCCGCTCGAGCAGACCGACACCCTCGCGTACGTGGACCCCGCTGAGGCGGCCCGACGGCTCGCCGAACTCGGCATCCAGCTCGCCCGAGACAACAGCGTCCCCGACTCGGGAGTTGCCGGCGACGACACCCGCACCCGACCGATCGAGCTAGTCGGGGCTTAGCCCAACTCCCACGGGCCCGGTACCGGGAAATACCGTTCGAGGAACGACGTCACCGTCGCCACCCGTGTGTCCTCGGGGATCTCGGGTTCGCTGCCGTCGTTGAGGCAGAACATCTCGTGTCGTCGACGCCGCTCCAGTCGGCGCAACAGTGCAGCGCTTCGGGCAAGAGTCGTCTCGACGTAGAGCACCCGCAGCGCCGTCTGGGTCACAGCACGCCCGGTGAGTAACGCGTAGTAGTGGTAGAGCGAGTTGGTGACCGAGATGTCGTCTCCCGATCGGAACCGCGAGGCCGCCGTTCGGGCGAAGTCGGTGGGGAACTCCCGCTCGAGTTCGGCGAGCACGCTGCGGCGCAACGGGGCCGCGGTGTGTTCGAGATGCCGGGTGATCGTACGCCCGAACCGCTCGCGGAGTAGGGCCCGATTCACCCGCATCGCGTTGTCGTGCCCGGTGCGCAACGGGTCGGACTCCCCGAGCCCGATGCGAACGGTGGCCTCGACGAACCGAGAGACCCCGCCGGGCGAGAAGAACATCGCGGGAGTAACCGGGCGGCCGAAGAACATGTCGTCGTTCGAGTACAGGAAGTGCTCGGCGAGCCCCGGGATGTGGTGCACCTGACTTTCGATCGCGTGCGAATTGAAGGTCGGCAGGACGCCGGGGTCGGCGAAAAACTCCTCGCTGCGCACGAACGTGACCCGCGGGTGCGCAGGATCGAGCCAGTCGGGGGCCGGAGAGTCGCTGGCGACGAAGATTCTCCGCACCCACGGGGCGAAGGCGTGCACGCTACGCAGGGCGAATCGCAGCTCGTCGATCTGGCGGTACCGCGCGGGTCCGGTGTCGGCGTCGAGACCGCTGAGGGTGCTCCACCGGCGGCGCTCTTCCAGGTATCCGGGCTCGCCACCATCGACCCACGAGAACACCATGTCGATGTCGAACTCGACGTCATCGGCATGATCCTCGAACATCCCGGCGAGGGTCGGCCAGTCCTCCCCGCCGCGGACGACCGACGTCAACACGGCATCCTCGCGCGAGATCCGGCGTCGGGTCAGCGCATTGGGGCGCGGGGCGACGATCTCGTCCTCGCCGAAGGCCCACAGCTCCAACCGCACCGCGGCCTCGGCGACCTTCCATCCGGCTCGCGTCTCGCGGGAGCGACGTCGGTAGAGCAGGAACAGTCCCGCGTCGTCACCCGGGGGCAGCCCGAGCGCGAGTCTGCGCTCGGCGCGCTCGCCGTCAGCGTCGACGCGGGCGTAGAACGGCTCATCGGAGAACGCTTCGGCGAACGCGCTCTCCAGTTCCGCACGCCCGGCACGATCGACCGCGATGACCGGGCGATCGTCGTCGCCGCGCACCAGCAGAAAGGCAATCGCGAACCGGTCGAGGGCGCCACGAACGGCACCCAGGTCGGCTGCCATCGCTGCCGCGCGCGTCTGGTTGCGCTCGCCCAGGACGGTCACCGGGTTGAGGGGCGTCACCGAGTGATGGACTCCCGCACATCGGCGACGATCTTGCGCGGGTTGAGGTTCTCGCCCGGGTCGGTCACCGCGAACAGCCCGCGCATGACCTTGACGCCCTCCGGCGAGATGTCCTTCTCCAGCCACGGCGAGTGCTCAAGCCCCACCCCGTGGTGGTGCGAGAGCGTGCCGCCGTTGTCGATGAACGACTGCTGGATCGCCGACTTCACGACGTCGTACTCGGCAAGCATGTCGTCACCGCCGACGAAGGCGAAGGTGAAGTACAGGCATGCGCCCGAGTGGTACGAGTGCGACAGGTGCGACATGATCCAGCCCTTGCGGCCGATCTGCTCGTACGCGGCGTTCGCGGCCGCGTAGGCACCCGCGTGGAGTCCGGCGAGCTTCGACCACGGCCCGGCCGTCTCAGAGACGTCGCCCGCCGCACCCCGATCGAGCAGGAAGTCTCGCAGGTACGGGGTGTCGAATTTTTTCTGGTCGTAGAGCACCCCCGGGCCGGTGCCGACGCCCATGCCGTTGTGCTTCTTCACGATCGCATCCACGAGCTTCTTCTGACGCTTCGCGTGCTCGACCGAACCCTCGAAACCGATGAACGAGAGGCAGATGTTCTCCAGCCCGCCCGGCTGCTTCGCCCAGCCCTTGTTCTTCATCAGCTGGGGCAGCACCGTGCCAGCGAGGAACTTGGCCATCCCCTTGCGGTCTTTGCTCGTCGCGAGCGAGAAGCCGGTCTCCCGGGCGTCCGAGACGCGCGTGATCGAGGGTGTCGCGTCCGACTCGCTGATCGCCTGCATCGCGGCGAAGCCGGCCTCGAGGTTCGGGAAGAAGTAGGCGTAGACGTCACGCTTCGCGGGCGTGCGGTGCACCTGGGCGGTCACCTCGGTGATGACACCGAGGCGGCCTTCGCTGCCGAGCACCATCTCGCGCACGCTGGGGCCCGATGAGGTCGACGGCAGGGCGCGGATGACGAGGGTGCCTCCGGGGCGTACGACGCGCATGCCGCGAGCGATCTCGGAGATGTCGCCGTACTTGTCGCTCTGCATGCCGGAGGACCGAGTGGCGACCCAGCCGCCGATCGAGGAGTGCGTGAACGAATCGGGGAAGTGCCCGATCGTCCAGCCCCTGTCGTTGAGCTGCTTCTCGAGGTCGGGCCCGAGAGCGCCGGCCTGGATGCGGGCGATCCCCGACTCCTCGTCGATGTCGAGCACCTTGTTCAGGCGGCCGAGGTCGAGCGACACCACGATGCGCTTCTCGTCGGCGCGTGGTTCAAGGGACCCCGCGATGTTGCTGCCCCCACCGAACGGGATGAGCACCGCGTCCGCCGCAACTACGGCATCCACGATCTTCTGCACCTCGGCTTCGTCGTCGGGGTAGACGACGACGTCGGGGAGGCGCTCGATCTTCTGGCTGCGGATGCGCACCAGGTCGCGCAGGCTCTTGCCGTAGGTGTGCACGACTCGTTCCAGGTCGTCGGTCGTCACATCGTCTTCGCCGACGATGCCGGCGAGCGCGCCCGAGAACTTCGCGGTCACCTTCGACGGGGGCACCTTCAGGTCGGCGAACGACGGCTCGGGCACCGGCTGAGCGGTGTGCAGGTCGAGACCGACCGCCTTCAGCACGAACGGCGCGAAGCCGGGTTTGTCTTCCCAGTGGAAGCCCACACCCTCCAGGCCCCAGCCCCACCACTTCATGTGGCTCACCTGCTTGTTCCTGGCGTCGGTCATCTGCTTCGTCCTTCTTCAGGGGCTGGCGGGGCGTCGGAGCCCAGGATACGGGGCCCGTGCTCGGCAAGCATCCGCTCGATCTCGGCCTTGATGCGCGCCATGAACTCGTTGGGTACTTCGCCGTCGCGAGCGTACATCGGCTCGCCGTAAACGACCCCGACCGCGAGCCGTCCGGGCTTGGGCCATTTGCTGCCCCGCGGATGCGCTCGACCGGCCCCGACGAGGGCGACCGGCAGGACGGGGACGCCGGTCGACGCGGCGAGCGCGGCGGCACCGGGCTTGAAGTGCCCGCGCTTGCGATAGTCCTTTGCGCGGGTTCCCTCGGGGAAGACGAGCAACGGCACGCCCTTCTGCAACAGCACCTTCGCACTCACGCTGCGCGGGTTGACCCCGCTGCGATCGACGGGGAAGGCGTTGAAGAACAGGCCGGTGAGCCCGCGACGCCACCAGACGTCGAAGAAGTAGTCGGCCGCGGCCCCAGCCGCGAGGTAGCGCGACATCCGCATCGGCAGCGAGCCGAGGATGAGCGGGGCATCGAGGTGGCTGGAGTGGTTGGCGATGACAATGAACGCCTTGCCGACCTTTTTGAGGTTCTTGACGCCGTGGACTTCGACCCGCACCGTCGACCAGGCCACCGGCACGAGCAACCCGCGCTGGGCGACGAAGCGAGCAGCCGCCCGCCCGCGCGACGTGAACCGCTTTGCCTTCGCGGACATGGATCGCTCCTTCTCCGCGCGCTCGTCATCGGTCACTTGGTCACGGTACTACTGCCACTGGAGACTGTGCGACTGGAACTGATGGCCCGGGAGATTCGCCGCACTGCCGACCGCGGCAGGTGCCGTACGACTCCCATGAGCAGCTTGTACCGAACGCTCGGGATGGATATCACGGTACCTCGCTCGGCATCCCGGAGCGCCGAACGCACCAGTTTGTCGGCGTCGAGCCAGAGCCAGCCCGGGATGCCGCCCTTCGAGATGCCCGCGCGCTCGTGGAACTCGGTGTGCACCCAGCCCGGGCAGAGCGCCATGACGGTGACGCCCGTGCCGTGCAGTTCGTTCGACAGGCCTTCGCTGAAACTCGTGACCCACGCCTTCACCGCCGAGTATCCGCTCGACATGGCGACGAATCCGGCCGTACTCGACACGTTGATGATGCGGCCCCGGCCGCGAGCGCGCATGGCTCGAGCGGATGCCGCCCCCAGCTCGCGCACCGAACGCATCATCACCTCGAACGCGAAGTCATGGCCGCTCGAGTCGGCATCCGACAGCTGGGAATGCATGCCGAACCCGGCATTGTTCACGAGCATGTCGATCGGTCTCTGGGGATCTTCGAGGCGCTTGACGACCCTGGCCACGTCGGCGCGCTTCGAGAGGTCGGCGGGGAGAACCTCCACCTCGCGACCCATGCCCCGAAGTTCATGCGCCATCTGCTCGAGGCGCTCACGGTCGCGCGCGACGAGAACAATGTCCTCGCCCTTCGCGGCGAGTTGCCGAGCGAAGGTGGCGCCGATGCCCGACGTGCCTCCCGTGACGAGAGCAATACCCATGTGCATTACGATACGGGGCGGGGCACAACCGCTCCGCGCACGGGAGATCCCACCCCCGTCACGAAGGACCCCGCCATGACTTTCGATGTCCGTGAGTTCGCCCGCACCGCGCGGGGAAACCACCGCGGCGAACTCGAGCTCGAGGCCCTCACTTCCTCCGATGTCGACGCCGACGCCGCTCGCCTCATCCGCACGATGCGCGACCTCGAGCGCCACACGATGGAGCGGATGCGCAACGTGCTGGTGACGGCGACGCACAAGGATGCCCGCGTCACCGCGTTCCTCACCACCTGGGCATTCGAGAAGTTCTGGATCGCCGACGCACTCGACGCCGTACTCGAGTCGACCGGCTACGACCTCACCTCACCGGAGGGGGCCCGCCGCCGGTCGCGCTTCGAGCGCGTTGAACGTCGCGGCCCAATCGCGCGAGCCATCGCCGGCAACATCGCCGGCCCCGAACTGGTCGCCGCGCATGTCACCACCGGGCTCATCGACGAGTGGGTCACCACCGCCGCCTACCGCCGCCTGGGCGAGATCGCCCCCGGTGCGCGCCCGGTGGCCGACCTGATCATCGACCTCAAGGCCCGCCACATCCTCTTCCTCGCCGAGGATGCCCGGCGGCGCCTCGCGGAGTCGGCCCGCGCCCGCAAGCTCTCGGTCAAGGAGATCAAGCGCTCGGCGTGGCCGCTCGGTGCGATCGACCGGTCGGCCGAAGACCGTTCCTCCTTCGAAGTGGTCGTGTTCGGCGGGCCGGAGGGTGCCGCGCGCGCCTCCGAAATCGCCGACCGCATCGCCGCGCTCCCTGGTCTCGGTGCCGTCGCGCCCATCGTGGCTGGGAGACTGGTTCCGTGACACTCAAGAAGGCGACCACCGACCTCGGCAGCGCCCACGTCTTTCTGACCGGCGCCACCGGCTTCGTCGGTCAAGCCGTACTCGAACGCCTGCTCTCCGATCACCCCGGCACGACGATCTCGATCCTCGTGCGGGTGAAGGGCAGTGCGACGGCCGAGGAACGCGTGCGCTCCCTCCTCAAGAAGCCGGTCTTCGCCGCGTGGCGCGACAAGGTGGGCGCGAAGGGCCTCGAGGAGGCCGTGAAGTCGCGCATCAAGGTCGTCGAAGGCGGCTTGGGCGCAGCGATCCCGCTTCCGCAGAATCTGGACCTCGTCATCCACAGTGCGGCGAGCGTGTCGTTCGACGATCCGATCAACGAGTCGTTCGAGGCGAACATCGGTGGCGTGATCAACCTCTACGAGAGCCTCCGCGCGACCGGTGGTGACCCCCGGGTCGTGCACGTCTCGACCTGCTACGTGCAGGGCCTGCGCAAGGGTGTCGCCCCGGAGACGAGCCTCAAGCACGACGTCGACTGGCGCGCGGAGTACGCGTCGGCGTTCGCGGCTCACTCGCGCATCGAGAACGAGTCGCGCGAGCCGCACCGGCTGCGCACCTTCATGGAGACCGCTCAGGCCGAGCACGGCAAGGAAGGCCCCCAGGCTGTCGCGAAGTGGAGCGAGCTCGCCCGCGTCGCATGGGTGAGAAACGAGCTGGTGGATGCTGGCCGCACGCGCGCCCAGAGCCTCGGCTGGACCGACGTCTACACGCTCTCCAAGGCGTTCTCGGAGCGCGCTGCTGAGGAGCTATGGGGCGGTGAGCACCGACTGTCGATCGTGCGCCCCGCAATCATCGAGAGTGCCCTCAAGCACCCGTACCCCGGCTGGATCGACGGGTTCAAGGTCGCCGACCCGCTGATCATGGCGTACGGCAAGGGACAGCTCCCCGAGTTCCCCGGGCTGCCCGACAGCATCCTCGACCTCATCCCGGTCGACTACGTCGTCAACACGATCCTCGCCGCCGCGGCGAACCCCGCGAAGAAGGGCGAACCTGCGTACTACCACGTCGCCTCGGGCGCCTCGAATCCGGTGCCGTTCCATCAGATGTACGAGAACGTGCACGAGTTCTTCGTCAAGAACCCGCTCACCGATCGGGCGGGCAAGCCGATCATCGCGCCGGAATGGAAGTTCCCCGGCCCCGACAAGGTCGAGCGCGGGATCAACCGCCTGGAGCGCCGGGTGCGCGCCGGCGAGCGCGCCCTCCGTGTGCTGCCGAAGACGAAGGGATCCCAGGCCACTCTCGCGAAGTTGCAGAAGGGCATTGCCGACCTCGCGACGTTGCGCAACTTCGTCTCGCTCTATCGGGTGTACGTCGAGACGGAGTTGATCTTCGACGACAGCAACCTGCGGGCGCTGCACGACGCCCTGCCGGCGAACGAGAAGGCCGACAAGGGCTTCGACATCGCCGCGATCGACTGGGACGACTACCTGCAGAACGTGCACTTCCCGGCGATCACGAAGCTGACGAAGGCGTTCTCGCGCGCCCGCCAGGTCGAACGCGCCGCCGCCGCGCCGACCCGCAAGGCCGACCTGCCGCCGCGCGGCGACGTGCTCGCCGTGTTCGACATGGAAGGCACGGTCGTCGACTCGAACATCGTGCAGCAGTACCTCTGGGTGCGCTCCGCGGGCTTGCGCAAGGCTGCCTGGGCCGGCGAGGTGCTGGGCATGCTGGCCTCGGTACCGGGGTACCTGCGCGCGGAGCGCCGCAACCGCGGGGAGTTCATCCGCACCTTCCTGCGCCGCTACGAGGGGATGCCGGTCGCGCGCCTCGAGAAGATCGTCGAGGGCGGCTACGGCGACACGATGCGCCGCCACACCAGCCACGAGGCGCTCGAGCAGATTCGCCTCCACAAGGAGGCCGGACACCGCACTGTGCTCGTCTCCGGCTCGATCGGACTGCTCGCGAAGCCGTTCGAGAACCTCTTCGACGACGTCGTCGCGACGACGATGCACGAGCGCGACGGGGTGCTCACGGGGTATCTCACCAAGCCGCCGATCGTCGACGAATCGCGGGCCGCCTGGCTCACCCGATACGCCAAAGAGCATGGCGCCGACCTTGCCGCGTCGTACGGTTATGGCGACAGCCACGCCGACCTCGGCTGGCTCGAGATGCTCGGTCACCCGACCGCTATCAACCCCGACCCCCAGCTCACCAAGGAAGCGCAGCGGCGCCACTGGCCGGTGCACAACTGGAGGAGGGGCATCCGTTCACCGAAGCGTGCTTTGATGGACGGCAATCCGGTCATTGCGGCCGTTCCGAAGACCTCAGAGCCCGACAACTCGTAGACGCACCTCACAAGGAGGCATTCCGTGGCGTTCGACATCGACAAGTACACCGCGAATTCCGAGCCGGTGACCTGGACCGATCTCGACCTGGAGTTGTTCGAGACGAACCCTCTGCCACAGTCGACCCTTCGGGCCCTGCGCTACATGTGCGACGTCGAGTACCACACCGTCTGCTACCTGCGCGATCTGCTCACCACGCCGTCGCACAAGGAGCCCGAGGTCGGCTCGTTCATGACGATGTGGAACCGCGAGGAGTTCTGGCACGGCGAAGCCCTCGCGGCGGTGCTCGGCAAGCACGGCATCACCGTCGACTTCGACGAGCTGAAGGCTTCGCGCCTCAAGCTGGGCTGGAAAGACCGACTCGACCCGATCAAGCAGTCGCTGCTCGGCGGGCTCGTCGGCCACGACTTCGTCGCCGTGCACATGGCGTGGGGTGCCGCCAACGAGTGGTCGGCCAACGCCGCCTACCTGCGGATGGCCCGTCAGGAGAATCATCCGGTGCTCGCAGAACTCCTCAAGCGGATCGCAGCGCAAGAGACCAAGCACGTCGCCTTCTACGCGTCGCAAGCCCGCGATCGCCTCGAGAAGAGCAAGAAGGCGCAGGTGATCGCCCGCTTCGCGCTCAGCAAGTTCTGGGCGCCCGTGGGCTCGACGATCTCGCCCGACAGTGAAGTCACCCACGTCATGGGCCACCTGTTCGCCGGAACCGAGGGCCGGAAGCTGGTTCGCAGCATCGACTCGCACATCGCGAAGCTCCCGGGAATGGAGGGCCTCACGATCGTCGAGAGCGCCCTCGACAAGCGCGGCATCGCGGCCGAGGGCGAAGGCACGCCCGACGCGGTGACGTACGAAGAGCCCGTCGCGGTCGAGGTTCAGCAGGCCTGACGCTTCAGCAGGTTGCCCGTCAGCGGCCGGCGATGCTCACCCGATTGCGCCCGCCGTTCTTCGCGCGGTACATCTCGGTGTCGGCGATCTCGAGCAGCTCGTCCGTCGTCGCTGAGTGTTCGTTCGCGTGGTGCACGACCACGCCTACGCTGGCCGTTACGGCGAACCCCGCAGGAAGCCACTCCATCGGTTCGCCGACGGCCTCCCGCAGCCGCTCCGCGATGACCGCGGCCTGCTCGTCGTCGGTCGCGGGGCAGAGCACGATGAACTCGTCACCGCCGAACCTACCGATGACATCGCTATCCCGCACCATCGACCGCAACCGCTCCGCCACCTCGCGGAGCACCTCGTCTCCGGTCGGGTGACCGAGTCGGTCGTTGACCGGTTTGAAGCCGTCGAGGTCGAGGAACATCATCGCAACCGGTTGCATCGTGCGGGCGCTGGCGGCAAGCGCGGAATCGATGTGCTCACGCAGCAGGGCCCGGTTGGCAAGACCCGTGAGCTGATCGTGCAGGGCGAGGTGCGCGAGCTCCTCCTGCAGGCGGATGCGGGCGAGCGCCTGGGTCGCTTGCAGGCAGAGGGCTTGCACGAGCGAGATCGCATCGGGTTCGATCTCGCGCCGCTGTTCGAAGAACGCCCAGACAATGCCGAGCGGCGCGTGATCGCGCAGAAGGGGAAAGGCCGCGAACCCCTCGAGGCGTTCCGAGCGCATCGCGGCCGCTACCGCCGGGTACTCCGGCTCGATCTCGTCGTACCCCGCGAACAGGAGCGGCGCGCCCGGTTGGAGTGAGTCCAGCCCGGGGCGCGGGTCGTCGCGGGCGTCAAGACTGGCGAGCGGGTTCGCTCCCGCGACAACCTCCAGCTCACCGACCGGATCGACGACGGCGACATACGACACGGTCGCGCCGAGGGAGTCCCCGACGATGCGGCCCAGCGCGTCGGCAATCTCGTTCTCGGTCTCACATCCGGCGAAGTCCACCGAAGCGTTTTGTAGCACCTGCACGCGAGCGGCAGTCGCCTCGGCGATCCGCCGCTCGGCGAGAAGGCCACGCTCGTACTCGGAACGATCGGTCGCGTCGAAGATCGCCGAACGTACCAGTCGCGGTTGCTCATCAGGCCCGAGAACGAGCACCGAGTTGAGCAGGATCGGCAACACCTCACCATCCTTGCAACGGAGGCGAAGCACGACCTCGCGCGTCTCGCCCTCCTGATGCAACACGGGCACCCGACGGGTTTCGTAGAACACCACGGTGTCGGGATCGAGCAGCTCGACGAACCGGCGGCCGACGACATCCGCTTCGTCGTAGCTCGTCCACTCCAGGAACCGCCGGTTCACCCGCGTGATGCGGTCATCGACCGTCGTCGTGAAGTACCCGACAGGAGCGTCGTGATACAGCTCCTCGAAATCCTCGTGCTCGGGCATTCCACAGCCCTCTCATGAGATGACGTGCGCCCGGAGGGATTCGAACCCCCAACCTTCTGATCCGTAGTCAGATGCTCTATCCGTTGAGCTACGGGCGCGTGGCTGGCCGACCGGGATCACGGGGATCAGTGGTCAACCTGACGACTATATCAGCGCTCGGGCGACCCGAGAGCTTCATGGAACTGCGGAGCGACGAGCCAAGCACCAATAGCCGTCGGACGCATTCGGCAGGTACTCGACGCGCACTCCGACGCCGCCGGGAGTCACGGAGCTCTTCGGCGGGTCCGTCGTCCGGCGATCGACGTGACCATCATCGGGACAGCGCAAGCGTCGCAACGACGACGACGTCGGGCGAGAGGGTGCTCATGGGGCGAGAGGGTGCTCATGGGGCGAGACGGTGCTCATGCCCTCACGCCCCGCGATGGGTCGGGTTGGGTTGACGGAGCGCCGGGCTAACCTGGTGGGCGAGCTGCGCTCGGGCCGAAATGTACGCCGACCAGGTCTTTTTTTGCGGAGACGGAGGGATTTGAACCCTCGGAACCCGTGAGGGTTCTCCACCTTAGCAGGGTGGTGCACTCGACCGGACTATGCGACGTCTCCCGGAAACTGCCTCAGTCATCCTAGCGGCACGGGCAGGGCAGGCCGACCGCGCGGAGCCCGATCAGTTCGCGACGGAGCAGGTGTATTGGTCCGCCGTTTGACCTTTCAGGCCCGGGACGAGCTGTGCGGCAGGCCCAGGATCTTCGGGGGTCGGCGACGGATCGGATGTCGCCGACGGATCGGGCGTGGTCGGGGTCGGCGCGTTCGGGTCGAGCGTGGAGCCGCCGTTCGCGCCGACCGCGTTGGCGTCGAGGGCGATCGGCACATCGGCCTTGATCGCGTCGAAGAGCGCCTTCGCGGTCGAGGTGATCGGCTGCACCTTGCCGAGGTAGATCCCCGTGCCGCCAGTGCGACTCGGGTACTGCACCATCGCGATGTTCTCGAGCGGGATGTCCTTGAGCACGAGCGCGATCGCGACGAGGGTGTCGAGACGAGCGAAGTTCTCAGAAAGGGTCATGTTCTGGGTCGCCGCTTGGGCGATTCCGTAGAGCTTGCCGAAATCGGTGAGGGTGTCGTCGCTCTTGATCTTGCGCACCAACGACGAGAGGAATACCTGCTGCGAGCTAATGCGCCCGAGGTCACTGCCGTCGCCGACGCCGTGGCGAGAGCGCAAGAACGCAAGCGCGTTCCAGCCCTCCAAGGTGTGCGCTCCGGCGGTCGACAGGTTGAGTCCGGTGTACGGGTCGTTGATCGGCTCGGTGATGCAGACCTCCACCCCCCCGACCGCGTCCGACATCGCGATGACCCCATTGAAGGTGATGATGCCGGCGAACTGGATCGGCAGGCCGGTGAGGTTCTGCACGGTCTCGACCGTGCACGACAGCCCGCCGTAATAGAGGGTGGTGTTGATCGGCTCACCCGTCGCCGGGCCGCCATTCTCACATTCCGGAAGCGGCACCACCATGTCACGCGGGATGCTGACGAGAACGGCGCTCTTCTGATCCTGCGCGACGTGCAACAGCATGTTCACGTCATTGAGCGTCGAACTCTCCTTGCCGAACGCATCACCTTGACCTTCGCGCGTATCGCTGCCGACGAGCAAGATGTTGAAGCCGCCCTCGTAGGCGCCGATCGCCGGCGGCGGGCCTTGGGTGTCGAAGTCGTTCTCGACGGTGTCGATGTTCGCCTGCAACTGCCAGGTGGCAATTCCCGCCACGGAGACTCCTGACACAAGTACGACGGCGAGGCCGCTTGCGACGATGGCGAGCAGTGACTTCCAGGCCGCTCCGCTCTTGAGCTTCCCGTGCCGGGCGATGCCCGCAGGCTCCGGGGTGCGCGTGGAGCGCTGACGCAGTTCGCTCACGGCGGTCCTCGTTTCTACGGCGGGCGGGCGGGAGCAGCGGAGGGCGTGGGATTCGAACCCACGAGACATTTCTGCCCACCAGTTTTCAAGACTGGCTCCATCGGCCACTCGGACAGCCCTCCCTGGCGAATCCGAATCCTGATCGTAACGGACGCTAGGGCAGCAAACCCTGGAAATGCCGTGTGAGCGCGTCGGCGAGGCCGTCATCGATGTCGGTTCCGGTGGTCTCGGTGGCGGCCTCGACGACCTCGACGGGCGCTTGACCCATCGCGACGCCGACGCCCCCGCCCTCGGCCGTCCACTCGAGCATGTCGATGTCGTTGCGACCGTCGCCTGCGGTAAAGACCCGGGATGCCGGGATGCCGAGAGCGGCCCGCACCCGTTCCAGCCCGGTGGCCTTGTTGACCCCGTCGGGGGCGATGTCGAGCCACGCGGTCCAGCCGACGTTGTAGGTGACCTTGTGGAGGCCCATCCGCTCGACGACCGCGAGGAAGTCTTCGATCGCGTGCCCGGGGGAGATCACGACAACGCGGGTTGCCGCAACGCCGAGGAGATCGTCGAATTCGACCTTGTGTTTTGCGACGGCGAGGGCGCCATCGGGAAAGGAGCCCGTGTAGCGGAAGACGCCCTCGGCATCCTCGACCGCGTAGCTCGCCTGCCCGAGGTGGCCACGGATCGTGGTGAGTACCTCGGTGGGATCGAACGTCTCGACGTGGTTGCGGGCGTAGCCGAGGGGCGCGTCGGGGTCTCGGCGCAGCACGATGGCTCCGTTGGCGCAGACCACGTACTGCGAAACGATGCCGAGCCGGTCGAGAATCGGCAGGGTCATCGACACCGAGCGACCGGTGGCGAGCATGACCTCATGGCCGAGATCCCGCACCCGCCGCACAGCGTCGCGCACGGCATCCGTCAGCGTTCCGTCTTCTTGAAGCACGGTGCCGTCGATGTCGAGGGCGACCAACCACGGATCGGTCACTTGGGTTCCAGGACGGCAAGCCCGAGGTAGGGCTGCAGGGCCTCGGGAACGAGCACGGAACCGTCGGCCTGCTGGTGCGTTTCAAGCAACGCGACGATCCACCGCGTGGTGGCGAGCGTGCCGTTGAGGGTCGCGACAGGCGCGGTCTTGCCTTCCGGGGTGCGGTAGCGGATGTCGAGCCGACGCGACTGGTAGGTCGTGCAGTTCGAGGTCGACGTCAACTCGCGGTAGGCACCCTGCGTGGGCACCCAGGCTTCGACGTCGAACTTGCGCGCGGCACTCGAGCCGAGGTCGCCGGCCGCGATGTCGATGACGCGGTAGGCGAGCCCGAGGGCTTGCAGCATCCCTTCCTGCATCGCGAGGAGGGCGACGTGCTCGGCCTCGGCATCCTTCGGGTCGATGTAGGCGAACATCTCCAGCTTCTGGAACTGGTGTACCCGGATGATGCCGCGGGTGTCCTTGCCGCCCGAGCCGGCCTCGCGGCGGTAGCAGGTCGAGATGCCGGCGTAGCGCAGCGGTCCGTTCGAGACGTCGATGATCTCGTCTTTGTGGAATCCGGCGAGCGCGACCTCGCTCGTGCCGGTCAGGTAGAGGTCGTCCCGCTCGAGGTAGTAGATCTCGTCGGAATGCGCGCCCAGGAATCCGGTGCCCGCCATGATGTCGGGCCGCACCAGGGTCGGGGTGATGAGCGGCTCGAAACCGGCGGCCAGCGCGCGGTCGAGACCCATCTGGATGAGCGCAAGCTCCAGCCGCGCGCCGACGCCGCGGAGGAAGTAGAACCGAGCGCCCGAGACTTTCGCGCCGCGCTCCATGTCGATTGCGCCGAGGATCTCGCCGATCGCGAGATGATCACGGGCTTCGAAGTCGAAGGATGCGGGGGTGCCGACCTCGCGGATGGTGACGAAGTCGTCTTCTCCGCCCGCCGGAACACCGTCGATGATGACATTCTGAATGGCTCCGACCACGCGGTCGAATTCTGCCTCCGCCTCCGTCGCGGCGACCTGTGCGGTCTTCACCTGCGCCGCGAGGTCCTGAGCCTGCGCGACGAGGGCGGCCTTGGCATCCTTCGCCGCGGCGGCCACCGTCTTGCCGAACACGTTCTGCTCGGCGCGGACGTTCTCGAATGCGGTGAGTGCGGCACGGCGGGCGGCGTCAGCGGCGATCGCCTCGTCGACCGTCGACGGTGACACCCCCCGCGCCTCCTGCGAGCGGCGGACGGCGTCGGGGTTCTCACGCAGCAACTGCGGGTCGATCACGCTCCCATCCTATTGACGCCTGCGCAAGGCCCGACCCCCGCGCGCCGCCACCCTTAGGGTGGTGCCATGACCCCCGCTGCGCGCTCGAGTCGACGCGCCGCGATCGTTTACAACCCGCTCAAGGTCGACAAGGCGAAACTGCGGGCATCGGTCGCGAAGGCCGAGAAGGCCGCCAGCTGGAGCAAGAGCCTCTGGTTCGAGACGACCGCCGATGAGGCGGGGGGCGGGCTCGCGAAGAAGGCAGCCGCCGAGGGAGTCGAGGTGGTCCTGGCGGCCGGAGGCGACGGAACCGTGC
>NZ_JANMSQ010000129.1:0-7879 GCF_031389465.1 Pseudolysinimonas sp. | reverse complement strand
CTCGAGATGGCGCGCGATGTTCCCATATCGGCACTACAGGAGTACGATGCCTGTCGCGCCAATTCCTTGAATTGGATCACGTTAAGCCGCGCGCTTTGGGCGGGGGAGACGAGGCCTCTAATCTGCGCCTGTTGTGCAGGGCCCACAACGATTCGGAAAGACGCCGATTGCTGGGAGAGGGTGGGATTCCTACTTGGACTCTGTCGGAAGAGACAAAAGGAAATCCCGGATCGCGTTCGTGTAAGCCGGGCGGCGCAGAGGCGTGACCGGGGCGCGGGTGCCGGCTTCGGCACGGCTGACGGGCGCGGCGGGAGCAGAGGGCATGACGTCCTCATAGTCCTCATCGGCAAGGCCGAGATAGACCATGGTCTTGCGCAGCGGGTTCGCCATTGTGTCCTCCGAAAGTCGAGCTAGCGTTTCGACATTAACCGGTGGTTGAACGTTTGCCCGTGATTGCCGTCCCGATGCGCAGGTGTGTCGCGCCCTCGTTGATCGCCTCCGTGAAGTCGTCTGACATGCCGGCCGAGATGGCCGTCGCCTCTGGAACGATGGCCCGGATGCGGTCGGACACCCTTCGGACGAGCGCGAATGCGCCACGCGGCTCGGTATGCAGCGGTGCGACCGCCATAACCCCGCGGAGCCGTAGCCCGGGCGTTGCAGCGATGTGCTCGGCGAGGCGATCGGCCTCGGCGGGCTGCACTCCCCCGCGGCTCGCGTCGTCGGTGAGGTTGAGCTCGACGAAGCAGTCGAGCAGGCCGTCGCCGGGATCGCGTGCCGCCAACGCATCGACGAGGGATCCCCGGTCGACCGAGTGCACCGCGCTGGCGTAGCGCCTCACCGCCCTCGCCTTGTTGCTCTGAAGCTGACCGACGAAGTGCCAGGCGATGTCGAGATCGGTGACCTCGGCTGCCTTCGCCGCGGCTTCCTGGTGACGGTTCTCACCCACATCCCGCACGCCGAGCTCGTACAGCTCACGAACCATGGACGCGGGATGGAACTTGGTCACGACGATGCGGGTCAGCTCTGCCGGGTCGCGGCCCGCGGCGCGGGCGGCGTCCGCGATCTTGGCGTCTACGTCCGCTAGTCGCGTGGCTAAGTCCTCATTCAGATGTGCCACTGCGCCTTCTTGTTCGCCGGTCCCTGCCCGACGAACCCGTTCGCTGCGCTCACTTCAAAAAGTCGGGGACGTCGAGATCGTCGTCGTCATCGAAGTCGCGATCGAGCGGTGCCACCGGCTGAGTCATCGGCAGGTCGGGCTCTGCCGACCAGCCGCCATCGCCATCGGCGGCCGAGGCACCGTGAGCGCCCACCGCCACCGGGACCTGCGCCTCGACGAAGTTGGTGCGACGTTCGCGCTGCGGCATCCTCGTCGGCTCGCCGCCGTCGAACCCGGCGGCAATGACGGTAACCCGCACCTCGTCACCTAGCGTGTCGTCGATGACGGCGCCGAAGATGATGTTCGCCTCGGGGTGCACCGCCTCTTGCACCAGGCGGGCCGCGTCGTTGATCTCGAAGATCCCGAGGTTCGATCCGCCCTGGATCGACAGCAGCACACCGTGCGCCCCATCGATGCTCGCCTCGAGCAGCGGGGATGCGACCGCGAGCTCCGCTGCCTTGATCGCGCGATCGGCACCGCGGCTGGCACCGATGCCCATGAGGGCCGAGCCTGCCCCGGACATGACAGACTTGACGTCGGCGAAGTCGAGGTTGATGAGCCCGGGAGTGGTGATGAGGTCGGTGATGCCCTGAACGCCCGCCAGCAGGACCTGGTCTGCGGTGGCGAACGCCTCGAGCATGCTCATGCCGCGATCGCTGATCTCGAGCAGCCGGTCGTTCGGCACCACGATGAGGGTGTCGACCTCGCTCTTCAGGCTGTTGACCCCGATCTCGGCCTGCGCCGAGCGGCGCTTGCCCTCGAAGCCGAAGGGCTTGGTCACGACACCGATCGTGAGTGCACCGATCGACTTGGCGATGCGCGCGACGACGGGCGCGCCGCCGGTACCGGTTCCGCCGCCCTCTCCGGCAGTCACGAAGACCATGTCGGCGCCCGCGAGGGCCTCTTCGATCTCCTCGGCGTGGTCTTCGGCGGCACGACGGCCGACCTCGGGGTCGGCGCCGGCGCCGAGACCGCGAGTGAGTTCACGCCCGACATCGAGCTTGACGTCGGCGTCGCTCATCAGCAGCGCCTGGGCATCGGTGTTGATCGCGATGAACTCCACCCCGCGCAGACCGAGCTCAATCATGCGATTGACGGCGTTGACCCCACCGCCGCCGATTCCGACGACCTTGATCACCGCCAGGTAGTTCTGATTCGACGTCACGTTCCGGCCTCCGAGGGGAAAGTTTCAACCTCAGCTTGAAGTTGAGATTCTTTCTCAATACGATGATTCGTCCCCACGGTAAGCGCGTCGTAGCGGAACACCCCGGACATCTGTGCGCGTGTCGCCGCGCGGAGATCAATCCAGTCGGAAGACCGCACTCCCTGGTGCGGAGACGTCGTACTCCCCAGGACCGGCCGTCGCGAACCGCGCCAACAGAGCGGCCAGGATGGCGGCCTTCCGTTCGGAATCGACTGCGCTCCCCCACACCACCCGCTGGTCGCTGCCGGTGAGGTTCACGGTCACGTCGTCTCGGGTGCGGGCGCTGATCGAGTCGACCTGGGCGAGTACCTCAGGTGGCAACGCAATGAGCACCTCGGCCATCGCCCCGAAGCCGGTTCCCTCGGGACCATCGCCGTCGATCTGCAGCAGGGGCAGGCTCGGCGGGCGGGTCGACGACGATTCGAGAACCACTCCCGCGGCGTCGAGAACGTCGAACCCCGTCGCGGTCGCAACCACGCCGAGCGGGGTGCGCTCGACGATGTGGATGACGAGAGTGCCGGGCGGCACCAACTCCGTCACATAACTTCGGATGCTGGTGAACTGCCCGAGGTCTTCGCGAATGCGGGCCTCGTCGAGAAGCGCGAGCGGGGTGCCGAGTTGTCCCGACACCGCCTCGGCGACGACAGCGGGATCCAGCCGGGCGGCGCCCTCGACCCGGATGTCACGGAGCGCGAGGATCGGCGAGAACACCGCAGCCGCGATAAGTCCTGCGGTCGAAGCCAGGCTCGCCAGCACGACGAGCCAGCCGATCCGGCGCCGTCGGGCGTGACGAGTGAAGCGTTTGACTTCCGCGCGCTTCGCTTTGGCGGAGGCGCTTTCGCGCCTCCGCGCGGCGCCAGCGCCGACGCCCGTTTCGGGCGTCGGGTCACGTTGGGCGGGCGGCCGAGCCTGCGGCTTGTTCGGCGGCGCGGCGACCGGTGCAGGTTGCGCAGCGGGGCGCTGAGGCCGTTTCACGGCTCGAGTGCGGCGACCAGTTGCGGGATGATCCGGTAGACGTCGCCGCAACTGAGCGTCATCACGAGGTCTCCGGGGCGGGCGATCTCACCGACCCGGTCGGCTGCCGCCTGCCAGTCGGGAAGGTAGTCGACCCGCGACGCGTCGCGGAACCGCTCGGCAACGAGCGCGCCGGTCACCCCGGGGATGGGATCCTCGCGCGCCCCGTAGACGTCGAGAACGACCGTGTGATCGGCGAGTCGCTCGTAGGCTTCGGCGAACTCCCCCGCCATGGCCTGAGTTCGGCTGTAGAGGTGCGGCTGGTGCACGGCGATGACGCGACCTGCGCCGACGACCGAGCGGGCGGTCTCGAGTGCCGCGACGACCTCGGTGGGGTGGTGCGCGTAGTCGTCATAGACCCGCACGCCGGCGACCGTCGCGTGGTGCTCGAACCGACGACCGGTGCCGGCAAACGCCTCGAGGCCGCGTGCGATCCCGGCCGGTTCGAACCCGAGCCCAGCGAGCACCGCGAACGCCCCGGTCGCATTGATCGCGATGGCGGCGGCGACGGGCAACCGCACGTCATGCTCGACCCCGGCGACCACGATCGTAGTGATGACGGCATCCGCGTCGATGCGCTCCGCGACGAGCCGCACGTCTGCATCCGCCGCCGTTCCGAAGGTGAGGGAACGGGGCGCCGTCGCGCGGGCGGCGACGGTGCGGGCACCGGAGTCGTCGGCCGAGGTCACGAGCAGCTCCGACGCCCGTGACGCGACCCGCACGAAGGCATCCTCGACCGCCTGAGCCGAGCCGTAGTGGTCGAGGTGGTCGTCGTCGAGGTTGGTGACGAGCACGACCGCGGGGTCATAGAGCTCGAACGAGCCGTCCGACTCGTCGGCCTCGATCACCCACCAGTCGCCCGACCCGTGCCCGGAGCTGCGACCGTAGCCGGCGATGACGCCGCCGTTGACGAACGACGGGTCCGCCCCGAGTTCGCGCAGGGCGGTGACGACCATGCCGGTCGTCGTCGACTTGCCGTGCGCCCCCGAGACGGCGATGAGCCGGGTGCCGCGCACCAGGAAGGCGAGCGCGTGCGCACGGTGAAGCACCGGGATGCCGCGGCGCAACGCTTCCTGGTACTCCGGGTTGTCCGCCCAGAGCGCCCCGGTGACGACGAGGGCGTCGACATCCGACCCGACCTGCGCGGCGTCGTGACCGATCCAGACCTCGGCGCCGGCGGCCCTCAGCTCCTGGACGGCTGCGCTCTCGCTGCGGTCGGAGCCCGTGACGCGGTGACCTGCGTCGAGGAACAGGCGGGCAATGCCGCTCATGCCCGATCCGCCGATGCCGACGAAGTGGAGGGCGCCTAGCTCGGCTGGGATCTCCAGATTCAGGTCGGGCTTGATCATCGGTCAACGTTACCGGCGGCCCGCGTCGCGTGCTTCAACCACGAGATCGACCATGCGATCGGCGCTGTCGCGCACGCCGACCGCGACCATCCGGGCCGCCATGTCGGCGACGCGAGCTCGATCCCGAAGCAGCACGGGGAGGTCGTGCGCCACGAACTCGGGGGTGAACGCCGCGTCAGGCACGAGAACGGCCCCACCTGCATCGACCGCGCCTCGGGCGTTGAGCGCCTGCTCGCCGTTTCCGACGGCGTACGGCACGAACACCGCGGGCACTCCGACCGCGGCGAGTTCGCAGACCGTCGCGGCTCCGGCACGCGACACCGCGAGGTCGGCGATGGCGAGAGCGAGATCCATGCGGTCGCAGTATTCGACGATGCGATAGCCGGCGAGTGCCGGATCCTTGACGGGCGAACGGCTGCCGGTGATGTGAAGCACCTGCCAGCCGGCGCCGAGAAGGGCGGCGACCGACTCGGCGACGCTGCGGTTGAGCCGCAACGCTCCCGTTGAGCCTCCCGTGACGAGCAGCACCGGCTTGTCGGCGTCGAGCCCGAAGAACACCAACCCCTCGACGCGAGCCGCGGGGCGGTCGAGTCGCTCGATCTCGGCGCGGAGCGGCAGCCCGACGACGCGCGAATGCTGCAACCGCGTGCCCGGGAAGGTCACGCCGACGAACCGTGTCCAGCGCGCGGCGAGTCGATTCGCGATCCCCGGCCGGGCGTTCTGCTCGTGCACCGCGATTGGCAGCCGCTCCTTGCGGGCCGCGGAGTACGCGGGGGCCGACGCATAGCCGCCGAACCCGACGACGACGTCCACGCCGCGATCGCGCAGGATGCCCCGCACCCGGTTGACCGACGCGCGCCAGCGACCCGGGAACCGCAGCGCGTCGGCGTTCAGCCGACGCGGAAACGGCAGCCGCGGCACGGTGACCAGCTCGTAGCCGCGCTCAGGCACGAGTCGGGCTTCGAGCCCCTCGGCCGTACCGAGCACCAGGATCACCGCGCCGGGCTCGCGCTCGCGCAGCCGGTCGGCCGTTGCGAGCAGGGGGTTGACGTGGCCGGCGGTCCCTCCACCGGCAAACAGGTACGTGGTCACTTGATAATTCTGCTCGACCGCACGACCGGAGCATCATCCGCCGGAGATTGACGGCGGTGTCGCGCGAACGACAGCACGACGCCGATTGCCACCATCGTCGTGAGCAGGGCCGAGCCACCCGCCGAGACGAGCGGCAACGGCACTCCCAGTACCGGGAGCACCCCGAGCACCACCGCGATGTTGACAAACGCCTGGCCGAGGATCCACGTCATCACAGCGGCCGTCGCGATCTTCGCGAACGGGTCGCGCGCGATCCGGATGATGCGCACAAAGCAGATCGCGAGCAGCACGAACAGGGCGAGCACGAGCAGGCAGCCAACCAGGCCCAGTTCTTCGCCGATGATCGCAAAGATGAAGTCGTTGTCGGCCTCGGGAATCCACGACCACTTTCCTGCGGAGTTGCCGAGCCCGACGCCGAACACGCCGCCGTGCGCGAGAGCCTCCCAACCGTGCACGGTCTGCCAGCACTCGTCGCCGAGCAGGTTCGGGTCGACGCACCCCGACAGCCAGGCGTCGATCCGGTCGCGACGGGACAGGCTCAACGTCGCGACGCCGGCTGCGAAGACGGCGATCACCGCGACCGCAACGGCGAGATGCCGCAGCCGCACACCCGCAAAGAACAGGGTGCCGAGGGTCAGCAGAATGATGATCGAGGCCGAACCGAGGTCGTTGCCCACGAGCACGAGTCCGACGCAGACAGCCACGATCGGGCCGATCGGTACGAGGACGTACCGCCACTCGTCGAGGAGATGCGCCCTCTTCACCAAGATCCACGGCAGCCAGATGACGAGCGCAAGCTTGATCAGCTCCGAAGGCTGCGCGGTGAACGAACCCAGATCGAGCCAGCCGCGGTTACCACCGGTCTCATAGCCGAGGTCGGTGAAGACGAGCAGCTGCAGTACCACCCCGAGAATGACCGCCCACCCGGCCCAGCGCTTCCAGAACGAGATCGGCGCGCGGGACGCGAGCAGCAGCAGCGGCAGCCCGATGACGGCGTACAGGCCCTGCCTGGCGGCGCGCGCGAAGAAGTCGCCGTCGTCGATGCGCGACTGAATCGCCGATGACGACAACACCATGACAAGACCGAAGACGAGCAGGAACAGCGTCGTACCGAGCAGCAGAAAGAACTCGGGCGTCTCGGCGGCGAACAGTTTCCGCACGGCGACGATTGCGGTCGGGACAGGCTTGTCGACCGCTTGCTCAGACGGTCGGTTGAGCGGGCGGCTCGGACCGGGGCGCTGAACTCTCGCCAAGGTCGCCTCCCGTCAACTCCCGCACCGCATCGGCGAACCGCCGTCCGCGGTCCGCGTAGTCGATGAACTGGTCCATCGACGCCGCCGCAGGAGCGAGCAGCACCACGTCGCCGTCCTGCGCGAGCGCTGCAGCCGCCCGTACCGCGACGAGCATCACCTCAGTCTCCGACTCGGCGACCTCGACGACGGGGACGCCGGGCGCGTGTCGCTGGAACGCCTCGCGCAGGGCTGTGCGGTCGATTCCGACCAGCACCGCACCGCGCAACCGCTCGGCGTGCCGTTTCACCAGCGGCGCCGGATCAACGCCCTTGAGCAACCCGCCCGCGATCCACACCACCGAGTCGAAGGCCGCGAGGGCCGCGCTCGCGGCGTGCGCGTTAGTCGCCTTCGAGTCGTCGACGAAGGTGACCCCCTCGAACTCGGCGATGTGTTCGGTGCGGTGGTGGTCGAGGGCGAACGAGCGGATGGCATCCCGGATCGCCGCCGGCGCGACGCCTGCAGCCCGGGCGAGAGCGGCTGCGGCGAGGGTGTTGGCGACACCGTGCGGTGTGCCGAGCCCCGACGCCCGAAGATCATCGAGCGTCGCCAACTCGAGGGCGGTACTGTGCCGCTCGTCGAGAAACGCCCGGTCCACGAGCATCTCTTCGACGATCCCGAGGTCGCTCGGGCCGGGCAGCCCGAGCCCGAAGCCGATCGCGCGGCAGCCTTCCTGTACCTCCGCGTCTTCGACCATCTCGCGAGTTGCCGGGTCGCCCTGGTTGAACACGCAGGCGACCCGGGTGTTGGCGTAGACCTTGGCCTTGGCCTCCCG
>NZ_JANMSQ010000092.1:0-2819 GCF_031389465.1 Pseudolysinimonas sp. | reverse complement strand
GCCCCGCCTGACGCCGAGAAGGAACGCGCCGGATTCGCGGTATCCGCCGCTGCGAGCGGCGAGCTGCACGTTCAGTTCGACCCAGTCGCGACGCCGAATCCGGATTCTTGGCCTGCCAGACTCAGACATCGTCGTCCTCGTTCAGAAGTTCCCAGATCCGCATTACCCACCAAGCCAAGTCCTGCGTGCCGTTCCACGCAGTCCGTGGGCACTCGGCCATCCAGTTCGCGTGGCCTGTCAGCGCGATCCGGTCGTAGGCGGCGTACAAAGCTCGCCCGTCCTCCCAGTCGGACCGAAACACCGTGCTGGCGTCATCGCCTTTGGGGCGCTTGTCGGCGGCGAGCTTGGCGCCGGTGTCCGGGTCCCATGGCGTTGCGGTCGGCGCGTCGGCGGGGTAGTTCGAGAAGTCGCACCGGAGCCAGTACCGTTCGGGTGCGCTCGGCTTTGGCCCCGCCGCTACCGAGATCTCGACTGTCGGCGATGCGACCCTCTCGATCTCGCTCGGCTTAGGTCTCGCCGCTATCGAGATCTCGACTGTCGGCCATGCGACCTTCTCGATCAACCAGTCGCCGCGGTGCACCCCCGCAAGGAAGCTCGCTTTGTTGGCGTCAGCGTCGAACGCCCGATGGTCCGGCGGAGTGTCGGGCTCGACGGCGCTCATCCCTGAAATCGGTCTTTCGGGGCGAGGTCGACGCAAAGCTCGCAGTCGGTCGCCAGGGTGCCGATGTGCTCGTTGCGGTCGGCGATGATCCCTGACCCGCAGAGCCCGAGCTCATGCTTTGGGCGCTCCTTCTGCGGAAGGTCGAAGCCGTTCTCGCCGACGGCCCAGCGTCGGACCCGGCCGAGGGTCGAGCCGGGCGCGAATTCGTGGGTCTTGGTCTTGCCGGCATAGTTGATGGTCACCTCGATCCGACGACAGCGGGTCAGGTGGAGGTGGCCGTTTTCGCCGACAGCCGTAGCGGCGACGGTGGTGCTCGCCAGCGGTTCGTCGGCGTCTTCGAGCCAGCCGGCGGCGTCGTCGACCCCGAGAGCTTCGGCGAGCTCGGCGACCGTGATCGCCTCGTCGATCGTCTGCAAGGTGAGTCCGTCGGTGGTGTGGAGGAAGATCTGAATCATGTCGTGAGCCTCTCTTGTTGTCTCACACCGACATGAACGAGTAATCGCATGCTGTGCGTCCGGCCCATCGCAAAACTTCTGCTCGGCGCCGCCCACCATGTGCGCTCCAGCGCGTAGGTGTCAGACAACGGGACCACCGACGTTGGTGAGAGGCAAGCGCTGAACGCGGACTCGCTAAAGGGTGTCACCGATCGAGGAGTGTCGACCGGCCCGCTCGCGCGGGCCTCCGATGCGAGCATTCCGACTCGGTGTCCGGCGCTCTAGGCAGCGCGTCGCGATGCAGCAATACTGATCGTGTGGCAGACGAGAGCGTGCAGCCGACTGCGCCATGTCGGAACGCGGAGTGCCGGACAAGCGCGCACGCGGTTGGCAGCATCGGGCACCTGAGGTGTTTGCAGTCAACACTGCGATCGGCGAGAAGTCAGGCATCGGTCACGAGATTGAAACGCAAACGAGAGCGCAACCTCGGTCATGAGGCAACGAGACTCTCGAGTAGCAGCGTCCTTGCGAAGATCGCACTCATCGAGATCTTCGATGGTCGCTGTGCGATCTGCGGCCGATTCCTTGGCGCCTCACCCGACCCGAGTGACGACAACGTTTGGAAGTTGATCGGATCCCGGGGTGTAGTGGGCATGCCCATCAGCAAGATCAACCTCGATCACATGGACCCAGCGTCGGACGGCGGTCCCGACCACCTCCTGAACTACGGTCCCGCGCACGAGTACTGCAATAAGGCGCGCGGCAATCGGCCGGCGACTCCTGAGCATCGCGAACGATTTCGTGATGTCTGGCGCAACTACGAGTCAAACGGGCACGCTCAGGTGCTGAGCCGGATGATCGTCGCTGCCCGCGAGATCGAGCTGGAGCTGGCGCGTTTCGTTTACGTCCGAATCGACTCATCAGAGAAGCGTCAGGCGATCGACGCCGAACTCGCGGTCGACTCTGCCGCGCTGCGCCTCGAGTTCCGGCCTTGCCTTCGCGGCCATGGCTTCCACGTCGAGCCCGATGATCCGGACTTCTGCGTCAAGGCTCAGGATCCAGATCACATTTGCTCGATGGACGCCTGCCGGTGGTTCTCGAAGGCGGATGAGTGCTCGTTAGGAGACGGGAGCCGGCCGGACTCGACCTACCCGTTTACGGTGTTCTTCGACGGCCTCGGCCGTGCACACACAATGGAGATCGCGCGTTTCCTCGAGGCCTTCGTGGATCTTGATTAGGCAGGCGGTGACGAACTCGACGAGGCGGAGCGTGCATTGAGTGCCGGTGTCGCCGCCCGCAGGGTCGCTTCTGCGGATGATGGCAGGGATGATCGCCGATCACATCAAGCCGAACACCGCTGCGCTGAACGCCGCTGCCGCGTCGGCCTGCATCCCTGGGAGTACGTGTTGGTAGACCGTCATCGTGAATGCCGGGCTGGAGTGGCCGAGGCGTTCGCTGACGACCTTGACGGGGACGCCGGCCTTCAACAGGATCGTGGCGTGTGTGTGCCGTAGGTCGTGAAGACGGATACGTCGGAACACGCTCGTTCGAACCAACCGCTGCCACGACTGTGAGAAGAAGTCGGGGTGGATCGGCCCGCCGTCGGGGTGGGTGAACACGAACTCGTCGTTGCCTCGACGGCCGGTGCTCATCTTCCGTTCGAGTTGTTGACGTCGCCATGCCTTCAGCACGGCGACGGTGCGCGGGTCGAGGTCGATGGTGCG
>NZ_JANMSQ010000110.1:0-1540 GCF_031389465.1 Pseudolysinimonas sp. | reverse complement strand
GGTCAGCCGGCGGTGATGCGGTTGATCGCGGCCTCGAACTGCAACGATTTCCGCGGTTGTCGAAACTGTTTCTCGATGCGGTGCCGCCGCAGCGTTCCCTCGCGACCGAGATCGTCGAACTGGCGAAGCTGCGGGATGCCGGCACCCTCACCGAGTCGCAGTTCGAGGCCGCGATCAACCGCATCACCGCCGGCTGACCAAGCGGGTTGAGTGCCGCGGGTTGAGTGCCGCGGGTTGAGTGCTGTGGGTTGAGTGCCGCGCGCAGCGCGGTGTATCGAAACCAGGTGTATCGAAACCAGGTGTATCGAAACCCTGCGAACCCGACGGACCTTAGTCGGGCAAGCGGGTCGTGTCACCCCCCTTTTCACTAGTGCCGGTTGTGGCGTGTGCTGGGGAGAGGACTCTCCCGCCCCCGAGGCGCCGACGAGGGAGTTCCGGAAGGAATACATCGATGGGTCGCCACAGCATGAACTACGAGCCCCACATCAGCGAGGTCGCCGCAGCATCACCCGAGGCATCCGTTGCCCCTCCCGGTGAGCCATTTCAGCCGGGTGTGCCCGGCGCGCCGCAGGCGCCGAGCCCGGATGCCCCTTCGACTGTGCCAGACCCGTCGGGGCCGCTCTTTCCGTCGGACCCGACTCCCGCGGAGCCCTTCCCGGGCGAGCCGTCTCCAAGCGAGCCATTCCCGAGCGAGCCGTCGGTTCCGGTGGAGCCGTATCCGGTTGAGCCCTACCCGGTCGAGCCGCCGCCGCTGGCTCCCGATGAGGCGGATGACGGCTCGGTTCCCGCTGCGGGAACGTGGCACCCTGCCGGCAGCGAGGTGCTCTGATCGCCGGAGGCGAGCACACCCCGTCAGCGCCCGACGGCCAGTTTGACGGTCAGGACATGCCGACAGCCGATGGTGAGATGGCGAGTAACGGCTCGGAGGATGTCATCCCGCCCGAGCCCGACTCGTCTGAACCCGAGCCGTCTGAACCCGAGCCGTCTGAACCCGACTCGCCTAAACCCGACCAGCCACCTCATCCCGAGTAAACCGGCGACTGAGCTCCGCCCGCCGAATCCCCCGACCAGCGATCGCTGACATGACAGCGCCGAGTACAGCACCGACGAGGGCACCAAAGGTGTTGGCGACGAGGTCGCGCGGGTCGGATACCCGGGGCGTCCACACCTGCAGTACTTCGATGGCGACGGACACGGTTCCGCCGATTGCGACGGCTCCGAACCAGGTCGCCCGCGGGATGGCGAGGCGCACCAGCAACCCGAGTGGAATGAACAGCAGGATGTTGGCGGTGAATTCGGGTGACCCGAGCCGGGTCCAGGTGGCGGGGTCGAGCCAGGTGGAGAGCGAGAGTACGTCGTAGTCGTTCTGGGACCAGGGGTTGCGCCACAGCGTCGGCCCGAGGGTGATCACGCCGACGAGCACGAGGTACACCGCGGCGAGCACGGCGAACGGCAGCGATCGTCGGGTCATCTGTCGATCATGGATGGCGAACACTCGGCAGTCGCTGGGAGCGAACTCGGAGTCTGCCCCCGACCGGGC
>NZ_JANMSQ010000054.1:0-3521 GCF_031389465.1 Pseudolysinimonas sp. | reverse complement strand
GTCACCGACGTTGACGACCTCAGACGGGTCGACGTCGTGCTTGATGGAGAGTTCGCGGGAGGGGATAACACCCTCGGTCTTGTAGCCGACGTCGAGGAGAACCTCGTCGCGGTCGATCTTGACGACGGTGCCTTCGATGAGGTCTCCGTCGTTGAAGAACTTGAGGGTCAGTTCGACCGCGGCCAGAAAGTCTTCAGCAGATCCGATGTCGTTGATGGCGACCTGCTTGGTAGCCGTGGCGGTCGTTGCGGTGGTCATGTAGTGGTTTCTCCGGAAATGGACATACTCAGGGCCAAGGACGATGCGGTGCGATTGTTTCGCCGATGGCAGGCGGATAGGAATCGCGTCAAACGCGACTCTCTAGCCTAGCGTGAGTGGATGGACCGCGCCAGCGCCTTCACCGCAACACTCCCCCACTGGCTCATCGGGCGTCCGCTGCCTGACGTGCTGGCGACCGACGACGACCGGATGGCGCTCGTGCACGAACTCGCCGATCTCAACTGGCGTGCGGGCAACGGCGGACCGTTTGCGGCGCTCGTAGTGGACAGCGATACGGGCGAGTTGGTCGCCGCGGGCGTCAACGTCGTGCTTTCGAGCGGCCTCTCGGCGGCGCACGCCGAAGTTGTCGCGCTGAGTCTCGCGCAGACGGCTCTTGGCGCGTGGGACCTCGGCGCGCGGAACCTCGAACTCATCGTCAACTGGCGACCGTGCGCGATGTGTTACGGCGCGACGATCTGGTCGGGGGTGCGCCGCCTCGTGATCGCCGGCTCGGGCCCGGAGTGCGAACAACTCACCGGATTCGACGAAGGGCCGGTTCGTGACGACTGGCGAGAGCAGCTCGAAATGCGCGGCATCTCGGTCACGTCCGACGTGTTGCGCGACGGTGCGCTTCGCACCTTCACGGAATACGGCGGTTCGGCATCCACGGTCTACAACGCACGCCGCGGCTGAAGGGTCAACGGCGCCCGCGTGTGGCCACCACCGCGCGAACGGCGTCAGCGACATCCGGATAGGCGAAGACGTAGCCCGCGTCGAGCAGTCGCTCAGGGATGACCCAGCGGCTTTTCAGCACGAGTTCGGTCTCGGTGCGGATCGCCCACGCGCCGGGTTCGAGCAACCACCGGTGCAACGGAATTCCGAACGGCACCCCGACCGCGCGGCGGATACTGCGCATCACGGTGACGCTGTCGACCGGGTTGGGCGCCGCGACGTTGACGACCCCATCGATGTCGGGGTGCGCGATGAGGAATCGGATGATGCCGAGTACGTCGTCGAGGTGCACCCAGGAGAAGCGCTGCCGTCCGCCGCGTGCTCCGTATTCGTGGAGCGTTCCCGCTGCGATTCGCCGTTTCGACCGGAACCACGGCCCGTCGATCTGCGCCCCACCGAATCTGAGGCGCGCGAGGTTCAGCAAAGGCACGAGCGCGCTGCCGCTCCCCAACACGATGGCGGTCCGCAGCGCCACCCGGCGAGTGGCGGGCAACTCACCCTCGAAGAAGGCTTCTTCCCAGGCGCGCGCGATGCCCACGGAAAAGCCAGTTCCCAGCTCCCCCGTCGACTCCGTCATCGGCCGGTCTTCGGCGTGCCGGTAGATGGTCGCGGTCGACGAGTTCACCCACAACGCCGGCGGGGTGGCCGCCGTGGCCACGGCCTCACCGAGCGCACGAGTGGTCTCGACGCGCGAACGTAGGATCTCCGCGCGGTTCGCGGGCCCGTATCGGCAGTTCACGCTCCTGCCTGCGAGGTTGATGAGCACGTGAGCACCGTCGACGACCGCGGCAATGGCGGCAGCATCGCCCCAGGTCGCGTCGGCGTCGGCACGTCCGATCGTCGCGACCTCGTCGCCCGTGGATCGGAGCTGCTGCGTGAGATACCGGCCCATGAAACCGGACGCACCCGCGATCGCGACCTTCACGCGGTCTCGATCCGATAGCTGAACGTGCCCGCGTAACCGTAGATCTCGCCGACAAGCGGAGCAGACATCGAGAACTCGACCCGCTGGCGATCGGCGTGCCGTCGTTCGACGAGCAGGATGCGCGGCGCGAACGGGATCGGGATGCGCACACCTCCGACCCGAAGTCGCACTCGCGTCGATCGCAGCTCGAGTCGACCGTCGACGGCAGCTGCCTGAAGCGCCGCCTCAAGGCGACCCTTGGTGCCCAGCACATCGACGAGACCGTGTGGCGTCATCCGGATCTCGTGCCGCATCACCCGCTCACCGTGCCGGAAGCCAAACGCGATGGTGGCGCGCAGCGACCCGTCGCCCGGGACGTTGACGACCTCGAACGGTACATCGTACTCCCACACCGGGAAGGCGATCGCGGCGCGGCCCAGTATGGCAAAGAGGGGCCACAGCCACCGCCGAGGCGTGCCGACCCGGTCGAACGTGCCGCTCCCCCGGCCGACGTTTCCGGCCGGGATGGTGGAGAAGTAGGTCGCGAGAGCCGGATCGAGCTCCTGCAGCTGCACGCCGAGCGCGAGCTGCCACGGCGATGTCACGCGCAGAACGTCACTTCAGCAGCGTCGCCTTGAGCGTGTCGAGGCCGACCCCTCCGATGTCGAGGGCCTTCTTATGGAAGTCCTTGAACGAGAACGCCGCGCCGTCACGAGTTTGGGCGGCATCCCGAATCTGCTCCCAGATGCGCTGTCCGACCTTGTACGACGGCGCCTGCCCCGGCCAGCCGAGGTAGCGGTTCACCTCGAAGCGCACGAACGAGTCGTTCATGTTGACGTTGTCGCGCATGAAGTCGAGCGCATAGTCGTGATCCCAGGTGCCGCTGCCGTCGAGACGCGGCTTGCCGAGATGCACGCCGATGTCGAGCACGACGCGAGCCGCCCGCATGCGCTGGCCGTCGAGCATCCCGAGCCGGTCGGCCGGGTCATCGAGATAGCCCAACTCTTCCATCAGCCGTTCGGCGTAGAGAGCCCACCCTTCCGCGTGACCGCTCGTACCTCCAAGCTGGCGGCGCCAGAGGTTGAGGGTCGCCCGGTTGTAGACGGCCTGCCCGATCTGCAGGTGGTGACCGGGGACTCCCTCGTGGTACACGGTCGTCAGTTCGCGCCAGGTGTCGAACTCGGTGACACCCTCGGGCACGCTCCACCACATCCGACCCGGTCGTGAGAAGTCGTCGGCGGGCCCGGTGTAGTAGATGCCGCCCTCTTGAGTCGGCGCGATCATGCACTCGAGGTTCTTGATTGCATCAGGGATGTCGAAGTGGTGCTTCGAGAGGTCGGCGACCGCCTGGTCGCTCGTCGCCTGCATCCAGCGCTGCAGCTCGTCGGTGCCGTTGAGCTTGCGGGAGGCATCCTTCTCGAGGGCCTCGATCGCGTCGGCGACGGATCCGCCGGGCACGATCTCGCCCGCAATGCGGGTCTGCTCGGCGACCATCCGCGCCAGCTCTTCGATCCCCCACTCGTAGGTTTCGTCGAGGTCGATCTTCGCGCCGAGGAAGTGTTGCGACCGGAGGGCGTACAGTTCGCGTCCCACGGCGTCGACCTCGGTCGCGGCGGGCGCCAACTCG
>NZ_JANMSQ010000029.1:0-6510 GCF_031389465.1 Pseudolysinimonas sp. | reverse complement strand
GGCGACCGAGAAGAGGGAACCGGCCCGCGGGATGACGTGGGCGACTCCCGCGGCCGCGAGCGACTCATGCAGCGCGATGGTGATCACGTCGGCCACGCGGTCGGCACGTGCGTAGACCTCGGGGGTCGCGTGTCGAAGCGTCGCAAGGGCGGCTTCGCGCGCATCCGCGTTCCACGCGCGCGACGCGACCGGCCCACGCCCGAGGATCACCGCTGGTCCGCCGAGGGCTGCGAGCGACGCTCCGCCCCCGAACCCGCCGAGAATCACCAGGTCGGGTCGCCAACCGGTGCTGCCGGTGACTCCCGCCGCCTCGAGCCCCCACCAGCCAGCCGGGCCGACCCGAAAGCCGGTGTGCGTCTCGTCGAGCACGAGCAACGCGCCACGCTTCTGGACGACGAGGGCGAGCGCCCCGTTGAACCCGGGCAGCGGCGCGAGCACGCCGGCGTTCACTCCGGCCGCCTCGGTGATGACGGCGGCGATGCGACCGGGATGTTCGGAGAACGCGTCGCGCACGGCATCGAGGTCGTTGTAGGCGACCACGAGCGACGGCGCCTCGATGAGCCCGTGGTCGTGCCCGGCAAACGTGACGATCAGGTCGCGCCCGGTTGCAGCGCGCGCGGCGCGCACCGCTTCCGCAGTCGCCGCGGCCTGAGCCGGCAGAAACTGCAGGCGCTCGACGAGCGGTGTGCCGCGTACGGTGAGCCGATCGATGACGGCAGCGGTGAGTTCGGCCACGGTCCATAGTCCCCCGGGTTTCCACCGGCGGCGAACCGCCGGGCAGATCAGGAGGTGAGTCGGTAGCGGGTCGTCGGTCGCCCCGCCGACGCGTAGTCGAGGGCACGCGTGGCCGCGCCACCGTTGACGAGGTGCTCGAGGTAGCGTCGCGCGCTGACCCGCGACAGGCCGACGTGGTCACCCAACTGAGCGGCCGAAGCATCCGGCACCTCGCCCAGCGCCACCCGGATTGCCTCGAGGGTTTCGGGGCTGAGCCCCTTCGGCAACGTTCCCGTCCAATTTCGGGAGGCCATCACGTCGTCGATCTGCGCCTGCGCCAGCGCCGGGGTACGAGCCACCGCTGATTCGTCTCTGAGGTCGACGAGCCGGCGGCGCAGGTCATCCGACGAGAAGGGTTTGGCGAGATAGTGCCGCACGCCGGCGCGACGGGCTTCACGTACCGTGTCGACGTCGCGAGCCGCGGTGACGGCGATGACCTCGAAGCGGCGACCCGGGTCGCCTCGAACGACGCGAAGCACCTCCAACCCTGAGAAGCCGGGAAGGTGCATGTCGAGCAACACGATGTCGGGAGCGGTGGTGCGGATGGCGGCAACCGCATCCGGCCCGGTTCCCGCAGTCGCGCACACCACGAAACCCTCGATCGAGGCGAGGAACGCCTCGTGCAGTCGGGCGACCACCTCGTCGTCGTCGACGATCAGGACTCGAATCGGCTCGCTCATCCCGCCGCCGTTGCGGTCTGCTTGCGAGGGCTCCGCCGAGCCGGGAGCGGGATGGTGAGCCGGAACCGCGCGCCGCCGAGCGGTGCCTCTTCGACCACGATCGACCCGCGGCGCCGCTCCATCACGCGCCGCACGAGGGCGAGCCCGATTCCTCGCCCCGGTTGAGGCTCGCTGTCGGGCCCCTTCGTGCTCATCCCCTCGGTGAAGATCCAGCCGCGCAGATGCTCCGGCACCCCGGATCCCGAGTCGTCGACCGTGACGCCGAGCTCGGCTGCCCTCAACTCGACCGCGACCTCGATGCGATCGCCCACCCCGCACGCCTCGATCGCGTTGTCGACGAGGTTGCCGAGGATCGTCACCAGGTCGACCGCCAGGTCGGGGTTGATCGGCCGCGCGAGCGAACCGGACTGCGAGACATCGAGGTCGATGCCGAGTTCGCGCGCCTGGGCGGCCTTCACTGACAACAGCGCCGTCAGCTCGGGGTCGCCGAGCAGGGTGGCATCATCGCGGAGCCCGATCGAACCGCCGGGCGTGCGGCGAGCGATGAAAGCGCGCGCTTCGTCGCCGCGCCCGATCTCGAGCAGACCCGCGACCACGTGCATCGCGTTGGCGAACTCGTGTGCCTGCGCGCGCAGACCTTCGGTGAGCGATTGGGCTCCGTCGACTCTCCGCAGGGTCTCGTGAAGCTCGGTGTGGTCGCGCAGCAGCAGCGTCGCAGCGACCGCCTCGCCCGAGTGGCGAGCTCCGGTGCTTCGGGCGATCAGCACTCGTTCACCAGCCAGCACGAGTCGACCCTCCTGCTCGCCTTGCTCGAGAACCTCGGCGAGGGCTCCGCCGAGGGCCTCCGTCGCCGGGCGGCCGACGAGGTCGTCAGCTTGAGCCCCGAGAAGGGTCGCGGCGGCGTCGTTGACCAACTCGATCGTGCCCTTCTCGTTGACGGTCACGACTCCTTCCGTCAACCGATGCAGGGTCGTTTCTCGGTTCTCGACCAGGGAGGCGATCTCTTTCGGCTCGAGCCGGTAGATGCGCCGTCTGATGATCGCCGTGACCAGCGCCGCGCCGAGCGACCCGACGACCGCTGATCCACCCATGGCGATGAGCAACCAGTAAAGGTTGGAGACGAACTCAGCCGACAGTTCGGATTCGAGAATCCCGACCGACACCGTGCCGACGATCTCGCCATCCAGCCAGATCGGCACTTTCACCCGCCATGAGGGGCCGAGCGTGCCGGTCTGCGTTCCGACATAGATCTCGCCCGACAGCGGAACCGATGGATCGGTTGAGACCATCTCGCCGATCCGTTCCGGGTTGGGATGCGAGTAGCGGATGCCTTCGGCATCGGTCACGACGACGTACGTCACGTTCGACGCCTCACGGATGACCTCGGCGATCGGCTGGATGATCTCGGCCGGCTCCTCGTCGTCGAGGGCCTCGAGAATCGCCGGCAGCCGTGCCACCGAGAGGGCGACCGCTTGCATGCGGTCCTGATAGGCATCGCGAATCGCGCGTTCTTGGAGCGCCCCGGCGAAAAACCCCGTGCCGACGGTGACGACCAAAACGATCAGCACCTGCAACAGCAGTAGCTGAACCCGCAGCGTCATCGACCGCATTCCGCCATTCTCGCCGACGAATGCCGCGCGCGACGAGGCTGCGCCGCGTCCAATAGTTACGGAAATAGCGCGGTCTCCCGGCGGCACCCTAGCGTCCGAGGTCAGCACCACCGGGTGCGACGACGCATCCGGAACGAAGCTCAATGAGGAGAACCATGCGTATCCGTGCACTCGCTGCCGTCGCAACCGTTGGGGCGCTCGCCCTGGCTGGCTGTGCGGCCCCGATCCCGTCGACCCCCGACGAGACGGTCACCATCACCGACCTCAACGTCATCGTTCCTGCCGACCCCGGCGGCGGATGGGACCAGACCGGTCGTGCCCTCGCCGACACCCTGACCGGAGAAGACCTCGTCGACTCGGCGCCGGTCACCAACATCCCCGGCGCCGGCGGAACCGTCGGCCTGGCCAGCCTGGCGACTGAGAGCGACCCCTACACGCTGATGATGACGGGCCTCGTCATGGTCGGCGCCGTGGAGACCAACGCCTCCGCCAACCGCATCGAAGACAACACCCCGATCGCGCGACTCACCGAAGAGGCGCTCGTCGTCGTGGTACCGGATGCCTCCCCCTACGACACGCTCGAAGACCTCGTCGACGACATCGTCGAGAACGGTCAGGATGTCACCATCACCGGCGGGTCCGCGGGTGGAGCCGATCACATCCTCGTCGGCCTGCTGCTCGGCGCCGCCGGCCTGAGCCCCGCCGAAATCACCGAGAACCTGAACTACATCCCGAACTCGGGCGGTGGCGAAGCGGTGACCCTGCTGCTCGGAAACAACGTGTCGGCCGGTATCTCGGGTGTCGGCGAGTTCGTCGAACACATCGAGGCGGGCACGATGCGCGCCCTCGCGGTGTCGTCTGAGGCGCCCGTCGAGCTGCTGCCCGACGTGCCGACGATCATCGACGAAGGCTACGACGTGTCGCTCACCAACTGGCGCGGCGTCATCGCCCCGCCCGAGATCGACGACGCCGACCGCGCCGCGCTGATCGACCTAGTCACCCAGCTGCACGACTCGGCCGCCTGGGCCGCCGTGCTCGAAGAGAAGGGCTGGAGCGATGCGTTCCTCACGGGCGACGAGTTCAGCAGCTACCTCGAGGGCAACATCACGGATGTGACCACGACGCTGAAGGACATCGGCCTCATCTGATGTCCTCCCCTGTCAGCACCCCGGAGGCTGGGCGTCGTCAGACGTCCAGCCTCCGGGCGCCCATCGGCGAACTGATCTTCGCTGTTCTCACCATCGCGCTGGGCGTCTTCGCCCTCGTCGGCAGTTTCGGCATCCGCGTTCCTGAGTCGAACCGGGTCGGCCCCACCGTGTTCCCCGTTCTCGTCGCGGTCATCCTCATGGTGGCCGGGGTCGCCGTGCTCATCGGCGTGATCCGCGGCCACCTCGGCTCCCCCGAGGAGTCGGAAGACGTCGACCTGTCGCACCGACCCGACTGGCTGACGATCGCAAAGCTCGTCGGCCTGCTCCTCGCGCACCTGCTGCTCATCGAACTGATCGGCTGGGCGTTCGCCGCTGCGCTGCTGTTCGGCGGTGCGGCCTGGTCGCTCGGCGCGAAGCGCTGGTGGGTTGCCCTGCTCGTCGGACTCGGCCTCGGCCTCACCGTGCAGATCGTCTTCGGCGAGCTGCTCGGCCTCTCCCTCCCCCTCGGCCCCGCGCTCGCGTGGCTCGGCCCCCTGATCTAGATCGCGGACCATGGACAACTTCAACCTGCTTCTCGAGGGCTTCGCGACGGCGCTCCGCCCCGAGTACCTCGTCTTCGCCTTCCTCGGGGTTCTCATCGGCACGGCGGTGGGCGTGCTGCCGGGCATCGGCCCGGCCATGACCGTCGCGCTGCTGTTGCCCCTCACGATGACGCTCGACCCGTCGGCGGCGCTGATCACCTTCGCCGGCATCTACTACGGCGGCATGTACGGCGGCTCGACCACGAGCATCCTGCTCAATACCCCCGGCGAATCGGCGTCGATCGTCACGGCGATCGAAGGCAACAAGATGGCCCGGCTGGGACGTGGGGCCACGGCCCTCGCCACCGCCGCGATCGGTTCGTTCATCGCCGGCACGATCGCGACGGTCGGGCTCACCGTTCTCGCCCCGACCCTCGCCGCACTCGCCGTACAACTCGGGCCCGCCGACTACGTCGCGCTCATCGTGATCGCGTTCATCACCGTCGGTGCACTGCTCGGCAACTCGGTGTGGCGTGGCATGGTGTCGCTCGGCATCGGCCTGTTCATCGGCCTGATGGGCACCGACTCGCTGTCGGGTCAGCAGCGGTACACGCTGGGCGTGCCGCAGCTCGCCGACGGTGTCGACGTCGTACTCGTCGCCGTCGGCCTGTTCGCGGTCGGCGAGGCGATCTACGTCGCGTCGATGCTGCGCACCGGAAAGATCGACCTCATCCCGATCACCAAGGGCTGGCGATCCTGGATGACGAAAGACGACTGGCGCCGCTCCTGGAAACCGTGGCTGCGCGGCACCGCGATCGGCTTCCCGATCGGCACCATCCCGGCGGGCGGAGCGGATGTCGCCACCTTCCTGTCCTACGCGACCGAGAAGAAGCTCAGCAAGCACAAGAACCAGTTCGGCCGCGGCGCGATCGAAGGCGTCGCCGGACCTGAGGCCGCGAACAACGCGGCCGCCGCCGGAGTGCTCGTACCGCTGCTCACCCTGGGTCTTCCGACGACGGCAACCGCGGCAATCATCCTCTCCGCGTTCCAGTCGTACGGCATTCAACCGGGCCCGCAGCTGTTTACCAACCAGCCGGCCCTCGTGTGGGCGCTGATCGCGAGCCTCTACATCGGCAACGTGATCCTGATCGTGCTCAACCTGCCACTCGTCGGCATCTGGGTGAAGCTGCTGCAGATCCCGCGGCCCTACCTGTACGCCGGCATCCTGACGTTCGCCGCCTTCGGCGCCTACGCACTCAACTTCGCTGTCGCCGACATCCTGATCCTGATCATCATCGGACTCATCGGCTACTTCATGCGGCGCTACGGCTACCCGATCGCCCCCCTCGTGATCGGTCTGATCCTCGGGCCGATGGCCGAGAAGCGGATGCGGCTGGCGCTGCAACTGAGCCAGGGCGATCTCACGACACTCGTCACCCATCCGTTCGCCGCGACGGCCTACGCGCTGCTGGCCGTGCTGATCGGGGCGGGGCTGTGGCTGCGGCGCCGACGCCGGCGCTACGAGCAGCGGATGGCCGAGGAACTGGCGGCTACTCCAGACGTTCCTCAGGCAGCCGACTCGCCCCGAGAGTGAGATTGCCTTAGAAGCTCGTGGCATTGTCGAAAGTTGAGAGACTGTCGCAGCTCGTACTTCCGCAGTAGAGTGCGGCAACTCGATCGACGCTCGCGTCGTTCGACCGATCAGGTCTCGCTCATGCTCTCAACCCGCTCGATGAGCCCTTGGCGATTCGAGAAGAACTGGAGTCCCTGTGCTTTC
>NZ_JANMSQ010000023.1:0-4115 GCF_031389465.1 Pseudolysinimonas sp. | reverse complement strand
CATTGAAATCATTCCGGGCAAGGACGGCCTGTGCCACATCAGCGAGCTGGCCGAAGAGTACGTCAACAGCGTTCACGACATCTGTTCGGTCGGCGACGAACTGGACGTGAAGGTGATCGCCATCGACGAGCAGGTAGACCGCGATGCCGACGTAGGTCCAGAGCGGCAGCTTCTGGGCGACAGCCTGCGCCGAGATGGCACCCGTGCCGCCCGTCGAGGCGACTTCTGCGACCGCGTAGCCGAGGGCGGCAGCGGTCTGCGTGCCGATCGTCGTCGCGAGCACCCCGGCGGCGAGCACGAGCGCGCTACTCAACGCGAGGCGCGGGGCTGTCGGCGCGACGGTTCCCGCGGGAAGGGCGGGGTCGGTCGGAGGGTAGGCCCACACCTGAGCGAGCACGGCGATCCACGCGCTCACGAAGACCAGCAGGATGAGCACGGCGATGATGTCGAAGATGTGGTTCTTGATCCAGGTCATCCTTTGACCCTAGGCGGATGCCAGGTTCTGTGTCACCCGTTCGGGGGTAACGGTCGTGCCAGGTCGGCGGCCGGCGGCAGACTGGAGACGTGTTCATCGCGCTGCGCTCGACCTCGCGCGGGGTGCTCGCGACCGAGGTGAGCGACGACGGTGCCGTGGGTGAGGCCGTGGTGGTCGAGGAGTCCGAACTGGCGGCCTGGGTCGCCGCGCGGGAGCCCGACCGACCGCGCTGGGTGTGGAACGACACCTCTCGCTGGTATCCGCCGCTGCTCGCCGCAGGAGTGCGGGTGGAGCGGTGCGTCGACCTGAGGTTGTGCCACACGATCCTGCGTAACTCTGCCGCTGCCGCAACGTCGACGCTCGCGACCGCCGCCCCCGATGCGTGGGACGCACCGCCGCCCACCCGAGTCGCCGCGGCATCCGATGCCCTTTTCGACCTGGAGCCACCGCCCGACGACGACGATCCGATCGCGGAGTGGCAGCGGCAACGGGAGGCGACAGCCGGCGCGGGCGATGACGGACGGCTCGGGCTGCTGCTCGCCGCCGAGAGCGTCGGGGCGCTGGTCGCTGCCGAGATGCGCTTCGCCGGGTTGCCGTGGAGCGTCGAGGAACACGACCGGGTGCTGACCGAGGCGCTCGGACCGCGCATCCCGAACGCCAGGCCGGCCCGGCTGGACGCTCTCGTGGTGCGGCTGCGCGAACTGCTCGACGCACCAGAACTCAACCCCGACTCGCAGCAGGATCTGCTCAAAGCTCTGCAGAACGCCGGATTCCGGGTCGAGTCGACGAGCAAGTGGGAGATCCGCGAGATCGATCACCCCGCGGTCGAACCGCTGCTGGAGTACAAGTCGCTCTCGCGGTTGCTTTCGGCGAACGGCTGGCACTGGCTCGAAGAGTGGGTGAGCGACGGTCGGTTCCGCCCGGTGTACGTTCCCGGCGGGGTCGTCACCGGGCGGTGGGCATCCGACGGCGGGGGAGCACTGCAGTTGCCCAAACAGGTGCGCTCGGCCGTCGTGCCCGACCCGGGGTGGAAATTCGTCGTCGCCGACGCCTCACAACTCGAGCCACGCGTGCTCGCCGCGATGTCGGGCGATCGGGCGATGGCGAAGGCCGGCCAGGCGAGCGACATGTACCAGGGCATGGTCGACACCGGTGCCGTCGAGACGCGTGAACAGGCGAAGTACGGGATGCTCGGGGCGATCTACGGGGGCACGACCGGCGAAAGCGGGCGGATGAGGCCGCGCATCGAGAAGGCCTTTCCGGCGGCGATGGGCTTCGCCGAGGCGGCGGCGCGGGCGGGAGAGCACGGTGATGTCGTGTCGACTTGGCTCGGGCGGTCGTCGCCGCCGGGTGAGGGGCTTGGGTACGACGAGACCGCATCCGAGGTGCAGAAGCGCCGCACCCAACAGCGTGCCGCCGGGTGGGGGCGGTTCACCCGCAACTTCGTCGTACAGGGCACCGCAGCGGAGTGGGCGCTGTGCTGGATGGGGTCGCTGCGCCGTCGGCTGTGGGGGATGTCGTCGGGGTTGCTCGTCGAGAAGCCGCACCTGGTGTTCTTCCTGCACGACGAGTTGATCGTGCACACCCCGGCGGCCATGGCTGAGGATGTCGTCGTCGCGATGCGGGAATCAGCTGCAGAGGCGGGGCGGCTGCTCTTCGGGGCAGTGCCCGTCGAGTTCGCCGTCTCGGTTTCGGTGGTCGATCGGTACAGCGACGCCAAATGAGCGCGATGCGAAATGACGACACGGAATGACACTCTTGTGATTCGTCGCAACGGTCAGGCATAATCGCACGTGAGTCATATCTCGCCATTCACAGGTCGATGGGGAAGTCGCATCCTGACGAATGGAGAGAGCAGTGGCTGCTGTGCAATCGAAGATCGCGCGCGGAGTGGTCTACATTCATTCCGCGCCTAGCGCGTTGCGCCCCCACGTCGAGTGGGCGGCAGGCCGCGCCCTCGGTCGTGCCGTCAACTTCGACTGGCGCGAACAGCCCGTTCTCAAGGGCGCCTTTCGCACCGAGTACTTCTGGGAAGGAGACCGGGGCACCGGCGCCGGGCTCGCCTCCGCGTTGCGTGGCTGGGAGCACCTGCGCTACGAAGTCACCGAGGATGCCGGCCTCGGCACCGACGGCGGCCGCTGGATGCACACCCCCGACCTCGGCATCTTCTACGCCCAGACCGACACGGTCGGCAACCTGGTCATTCCGGAAGACCGCATCCGGTCGGCCATGGAGGTCGCCGGATCGGACGCGTTCGAACTGCACCGCGAACTACGCCTCGCGCTCGGTCAGGCCTGGGACGACGAACTCGAATCGTTCCGTCTCGCCTCCGAAGAGTCGCCGGTCATCTGGCTGCACAAGGTCGGCTGAGCGATGCGGATGCCGGTGACGACCCAGACCCTCCACGACGAAGTGGCCGAGATCCTCACGGCCGACGCCATCCTCGACACGTCCGCTCTCGCACCCCTCGGCGCCGAAGGCGAAGGGGAGTGCGCCGTGCACAACGGCTGCCTCCCCATCCACTGACCCCCCACCAACTTCAGACCCCCAAAAAGCTGTTTGCCCGACTTCGGGACCCCCGGGGTGAAGAACCCGGAGTCGGGCAGCGGCCCTTTCGTGCGTCGCCGCGGCGCGACCCAACTCTCGGAAACCAAAGGGTTCGTCGACGACACGTCGACGAGATTCCGGATTTCCGAGACTTGAGGCTGCGCGGGGGTTCCCGAGCGGCAGAGAACCCTCTATGGCGCTCTTGGGCCAGGGTTACGCGTCGTAGGAGCGGCTAGCCCTCATAGGAACGAATGGCGACGACGGCGTTGTGGCCGCCGAAGCCGAACGAGTTGCTGATCGCGAGCTGCGGGCCGTCGCCGAGGGCGTGCGGTGCCGTCGGGACGAACAGCGGGATCTCGGGATCCTGGTTGTCGAGGTTGATCGTCGGTGGTGCCGTGCGGTTCTGCACCGCGAGCACCGTGATGAGGGCCTCGAGCGCCCCCGTGCCGCCGAGGAGGTGCCCGTGGGCGCCCTTCGTGGCGGAGACCGGGATCTCCCGCACGCGATCGCCGAACACCGCGAGCAGCGCCTTGTATTCGGCGATGTCGCCGACCGGGGTGCTGGTGGCGTGCGCGTTGATGTGGGTGACATCGTCGACGGTCGCCCCGGCCTGCTCGAGTGCGGCGAACACCGCGCGGGCGGCACCGCGGCCCTCGGGGTCGGGAGCGGTGATGTGGTACGAGTCGCTCGTCACGCCACCGCCGGCGAGTTCGGCGTAGATCTTCGCGCCGCGGGCGAGGGCGTGTTCCTCGGTTTCGAGCACGAGTGTCGCCGCGCCCTCACCCATGACGAAGCCGTCGCGATCGACGTCGTACGGACGCGAGGCGCGGGTCGGCTCATCGTTGCGACGAGACAGCGCCTGCATCGACGAGAACGACGCGAGGGTGATCGGGTGAACGCACGACTCGGTTCCGCCGGCCAGGATGATGTCGGCGTAGCCCAACTGCAGGTGGTCGTAGGCGTTGGCGATCGCCTCGGTGCTCGACGCGCACGCCGAAACGTCGGTGCGGGCGAAGGCGCGCGCATCCAGATCCATCGAAACGGCAGCGGATGCCGCATTCGGCATGAGCATCGGCACCGTCATCGGCAGAAC
>NZ_JANMSQ010000313.1:0-2671 GCF_031389465.1 Pseudolysinimonas sp. | reverse complement strand
CGCATGTATCCGGGGGCGCGGGAGTTCGCCGCGGCAAGGGCGCTCAGCATCCCGCTGCCCCAGGGCACCGACGCCGAGCTGATTACCTGGGTCGAGGGCGTGCTGACCGCCCTCTTCGCCCCGGCCGCCCCGCCCGCGGGTTCCTAGCGGCCGGTCAGACGGCGCGAGGCGCCAGCACCCGGCCCAGAGCGATCGGGATGAGCACCATCGAGCGCAGGTCGATGAGGACGTGCAACACGATCGGCACGAGGATCGACCCGGTCACGAGGTAGAGCAGCACGAAGATCGCGCCGAGCACGGTCGAGAACACGATGCCGAGCGGACCTTGGTAGAGGTGCAGGATCCCGAACAGCAGGGTCGCCCCGAGGAACGCGGCGAACGCGTTTCCGGTCACCGCGAACACGAGGGCGGGCAGCCCCAGGCGGAACAGCAGCTCCTCGAAGACTCCCGCGCTTACCGAGAGCGCCGCGCCGTAGGGCAGTTCTCCGCGCGTGCGGGGCAGGAGTGCGCGGATGTCGCCGATCGCCGGCGCCTCGTCGAGTGGTTCGCGGATGAGCACCACCGGCAGCACGAGCGCGGCGAGCACCAGGACCGCAACCGCGATCACGACCGGGATGCCGGCGTCACCCGCGAGGAACGTGCGGGCCGCGGCGATCGGTTCCCATTCCTGGGCGGCGGCAAGGGCCACGGGAATCTGCCCCCACGCGCCGACGATCGTCGCGAGGGAGAGGCCACCGAGCGCGAGCACTCCTTCGATCAGCCAGCGGCGGTAGACCTTCTGCCGCGCAACGGTCGAACGCAGCCGCTTGAAGCGCCCGTAGTCGCGTCGCTCACGGGTGAGCGCCCGCCAGAGCAGCACGCCGACGACGACGCCGAGGAGGGCGAGAGCAGCAGCATCCACCCGCCCATCATCCTCGAATTGCCAGCGTGGCCGTGTGCCGTGATGGTTGGCTAGGGCGAGTGACGACTGCCGTGGGATTCCGGTCGGAGCGCGGTCCGCTGCTCCTCGCGATGATGCTCGCGACCGGCCTCGTGGCGATCGACTCGACGGTGATCGCGACCGCGGTGCCCTCGATCGTCGCCGACATTGGCGGTTTCACCTCATTCCCGTGGCTGTTCTCGATCTACCTTCTCGCCTCGGCGGTCACCGTTCCCGTGTACGCCAAACTGGCTGACACGATCGGGCGCAAGCCGCTCATCTTGTGGGGGATCGGGGTCTTCCTGCTCGGATCGATCCTGTGCGGGTTCGCCTGGGACATGCCGAGTCTGATCATCTTCCGCGCCGTGCAGGGCATCGGGGCCGGCGCGATCCTGCCGATCGTCATCACGATGGTCGGCGACATCTACACGCTGGAGGAACGGGCCCGCGTGCAGGGCTACCTGGCGAGCGTCTGGTCGATCTCGGCGGTCGTCGGGCCGACCCTCGGCGGTGTGTTCGCGCAGTTCGACCTGTGGCGCGGCATCTTCTTCATCAACGTCCCGCTCTGTCTCCTCGCCGGGTGGATGATCTGGTCGCGCTTCACCGAGAAGGTGGAGCGCCGGGAGCATCGCATCGACTATGCGGGAGCGGCGCTGCTGACCGTATCGGTGACCCTTCTCATTCTCGGTTTGCTCCAGGGCGGAACCGGGTGGGCGTGGGACTCGCCGCAAAGCCTCGCCGTCTTGGGAGCCGGCGCGGTGTTGCTCGTCGCATTCGGGTTGGTCGAACGTCGCGCTGGGGAGCCGATTCTGCCGTTCTGGGTGCTCTCGCGGCGCCTATTGCTGACGACCAACCTGCTCGGATTCTGCGTCGGCGCGGTCCTCATCGGCCTTGTCGAATACGTACCCACGTTCCTCACGGTGACCACCGGCGCGGAGCCCATCGTCGCGGGCCTCGCGCTCGGCGCGCTCACGATCGGCTGGCCGGTCGCCGCCACCCTCTCCGGTCGGCTCTACCTGAGGTTCGGGTTCCGTCCGACGACGATCCTGGGCGGGATCATCCTGGTGCTCGGTACCGCCATGCTGGCCCTGTCGACGGTGGCTCCGTCGCTCTGGGTCGTCGCTGCTCTGTGCTTCGTGATCGGCCTCGGGTTCGGCTTCGCAGCCGTGCCCAGCCTGGTCGCCGCGCAGGCGAGCGTCGAGTGGAACGAACGCGGGGTCGTGACGGGCACCCAGTTGTTCTTCCGCTCGATCGGGCAGGCGATCGGAGCGGCGGCATTCGGCGCGATCGCCAACTCCGTCGTCCTGGGGCTCGGCGGCGACGAGACGACGCCTTCGACGATGGCGGCGGCGGTCGGTGCCGTGTTCCTCGGTGGGGCGATCGTCGCTACCGTGTTGTTGGTCGCGGCCATCGCGATGCCTCGAGTTCCGTTGGCGGTACCCGCGGCCTCCGACCCCGAGACGCCACCCGTCTGAGTGCCCCCGAGATGTGAGGATGTCGGCATGACCGATGCGCCTCATCCCCGCCTCGACGAGCTGATCGCGACGCTCGAGCGGCTGCGGGCTCCGGGCGGCTGCGCCTGGGACCGTGAGCAGACCCACGCCTCGCTCGTGCAGTACCTCGTCGAAGAGAGCGCCGAGTTGGTGGAAGCGATCGAGAGCGGCTCCCGCGACGAGATCGTCGAAGAGCTGGGGGATGTTCTCTACCAGGTGCTGTTCCACGCCGACATCGCGACCGAGGCGGGTGAGTTCA
>NZ_JANMSQ010000170.1:0-3841 GCF_031389465.1 Pseudolysinimonas sp. | reverse complement strand
GTCGAAGACTCGATCGTGCGCATCACCCAGCTCGCGCGGGCATCCGGAATCCACCTCGTGCTGGCGACGCAGCGTCCGAGCGTCGACGTCGTCACCGGGCTCATCAAGGCGAATGTGCCGTCGCGGCTCGCATTCGCGGTGTCGTCGATGACCGACAGCCGCGTCATCCTCGATCAGCCGGGCGCCGACAAGCTGATCGGGCAGGGCGACGGCCTGTTCCTGCCGATGGGGGCGTCGAAGGCGATCCGCGTGCAGAGTTCGTGGGTCACCGAGGACGAGATCCACGCGGTCGTCGCGCACGTCACCGCTCAGGCCCGGCCGGAGTACCGCGCCGACGTCGAAGCGGTCACCGAACGCAAAGAGGTCGACGCCGACATCGGGGACGACCTCGAGGTGCTGTTGCAGGCCGCTGAGCTGGTCGTCAACACCCAGTTCGGCTCAACGTCGATGCTGCAGCGCAAGTTGCGGGTCGGTTTCGCGAAGGCCGGGCGCCTGATGGATCTGCTCGAATCCCGGGCGATCGTCGGGCCGAGCGAGGGGTCGAAGGCGCGTGACGTGCTCGTCAGCGCCGAGCAGCTGCCGGAGGTGCTGGCGCTGCTGCGCGGGGCGCCGGCGTCGAGCGCCGCACCCGCGGGCCCGGAGTATCCTGATGATGACGGCGGCTCGGACGGGGACGCTTGGAGTCTGACCGGCAGGGAGTGACGATGACTCTCGACGGACCTCCTGCGCCGAGGGTCAATCCGATGCGTGGTCGCGTCGTGCGCGGCGGCGAGGGCACCGCGAGCGCCGGCAATCTCGCCAACATCATCACGGTGTTCCGGATGCTGCTGGCTCCCGTCTTCGTCGTGCTTCTGCTGCTCGATGCGGGCGACGACGGCTACCTCCGATACATCGCGGCCGGGTTGTTCATCTTCGCGTCGGCGACCGACGGCGTCGACGGGTTCCTCGCCCGCCGCCGCAACCTCGTCACCGACGCCGGCAAACTGCTCGACCCGATCGCCGACAAGCTGCTCACCGGCGGTGCGCTCGTCTCGCTCAGCATCCTCGGTGAACTGCCGTGGTGGGTGACGGGAGTGATCCTGCTGCGCGAGGTCGGCATCACGGTTCTGCGGTTCGTGGCGCTGCGCGACCACGTGATCGCCGCATCCATCCTCGGCAAGGTGAAGACCTGGGTGCAGATCATCGCGATCTCGTTCGCGATCGTGCCCCTGTGGACCTTGTTCGGTGACGGGATGCACGTTGTCAATGCCGTGCTGATGACCCTCGCGGTGATCATCACGCTCGTGAGCGGAGCGGAGTACCTCTGGCAGGCCCGCAAGGGTCGCCCCGTCAAGCCCTCGCCGACCTCGCCGGTCGAGTAGGGCGCGAAGCGCCCGTGTCGAGACCCGCAGCCGACCTCATCGCGGCGCTGACCGAGCGCGGGTTGACCGTGGCCGTCGCGGAGTCGCTGACCGGCGGGCTCGTCGTCGCCGACCTGGTGTCGGTCCCCGGTGCCTCGGCTGTCGTGCGCGGCGGAATCGTGGCATATGCGACCGAACTGAAACACGACCTGCTGGGGGTGGATGCCGCCCTCCTCGCGGCGGGAGGCCCGATCCAGGCGGCGGTCGCCGAACAGATGGCCGACGGGGTGCGCGTTCGGCTGAACGCCGACCTGGGGCTCGCGACGACCGGTGTCGCCGGCCCCGATCCGCAGGACGGGCATCCGCCGGGGGAGGTGTGGATCGCCGTCGCGACGGCCACGGGCATCCGCTCGGTGCGCCTCGAACTGGGAGGTGACCGGGAGTCCATCCGGCGTGAGACCGTGGAGTCAGTGTTGGAACTGGCGTTCGAGTCCTTCCCGGAATAGACCCCGTTTCAATCTCGTTACAGATCGTGTCGTCCCAGGGTTTCCCTAGGTGACGCGAATTAGAGTTCATTCATACCGGTGGGATAGCCTTACCACCCCCACCCGGAGCCCGTCAGGGTTCCGCAGACCTTGTGAAGGAGGACACCATGGTTCTGGTCCGTCAGGAAATCGGTGACGTCCTCCGTGATTTCCGCCTGCAGAAGGCGATGACTCTCCGGCAGGTCGCGTCGCGTGCGAGCGTCGCGCTCGGGTACCTCAGTGAGGTCGAGCGCGGTCAGAAGGAGGCGTCGAGCGAGATTCTCGCCTCGGTCGCCGACGCGCTCGACACCCCGATCTCGGTCATCATGCGCGAGGTGGGAGATCGCCTCGCCGTCGTCGAAGGCGTCTCGTTCGCTCCGACCTCGTTCGACCGCGTGCCCGACACGCTGCCCGATGAACTGGTCGCCGAGTTCGACGCCGACCTCGCCATCCGCTGAAGCTCAAGCTTCTGAAGCTCTCCGAATTCACCCGAGCCGTCGATGACGAGTTCGGCGCTTTCGGGCGGGTGCTGTTGCGCGACACGGTGATGGTGGAGCTGGGCAACCGCACGCCCGAACAGGCGCTCGCCGCCGGCATCCCGGCCCGCGACGTGTGGATCGCGATGTGCCGTGTGCAAGAGGTGCCCGTGGACCGCTGGCACGGTGCTGGGCTGCCGAAGCCCGCTCGGGGTTGACGCGCGACACGCCGGGCTTTGAAGCGCTCGAACATTCGTTCGGGTGGGCGTAGTCTCCTCCACAGAGTCATTCGAAGACGAGTTGTGTGCGTTTCCGCCCGTCGGTCCCGGCCGATGTCGGACCCCGGGCGTAGCGTCGCACTCGTCGGACACCGACTAGCCCTGCCGTGAGGGCGCTGACCTTGCTTCACCGGTCAGCGAGAGAACGGCAGCCGATGGGCGCACAGCATTCGGGACACCCGTCCCGCCGAACTGAAGGAGACCGCAATGCCCAGTCCCGCAGACCGCGAGAAGGCCCTCGAGACCGCTCTCGCCCAAATCGACCGTCAGTTCGGCAAGGGCTCGGTGATGCGACTCGGCAGCGACGAGCGCGCTCCGGTCGCCGTCATCCCGACCGGATCGATCGCCCTCGACGTCGCTCTCGGCATCGGCGGCATCCCGCGCGGCCGCATCGTCGAGATCTACGGCCCGGAGTCGTCGGGTAAGACGACCCTGACGCTGCACGCGATCGCGAACGCGCAGAAGGGCGGCGGCATCGCGGCGTTCATCGACGCCGAGCACGCCCTCGACCCCGAGTACGCGAAGAAGCTCGGCGTTGACATCGACGCGCTCCTCGTGTCGCAGCCCGACACCGGTGAGCAGGCGCTCGAGATCGCCGACATGCTCGTGCGCTCGGGTTCGATCGACCTCATCGTCATCGACTCCGTCGCCGCGCTCGTGCCCCGTGCCGAGATTGAGGGCGAGATGGGTGACGCGCACGTCGGCCTCCAAGCCCGCCTCATGTCGCAGGCACTCCGCAAGCTCACGGGTGCGCTCAGCCAGACGCAGACCACGATGATCTTCATCAACCAGCTGCGCGAGAAGATCGGCGTGTTCTTCGGCAGCCCCGAGACCACCGCGGGCGGCAAGGCGCTCAAGTTCTATGCTTCGGTTCGGCTAGACATCCGCCGCATCGAGACGCTCAAAGACGGCACAGAGGCTGTCGGTAACCGCACGCGAGTGAAGGTCGTCAAAAACAAGATGGCGCCGCCGTTCAAGCAGGCGGAGTTCGACATTCTCTACGGCGTCGGCATCTCGCGCGAAGGCAGCCTCATCGACTTCGGCGTCGAGCACGAAATCGTGCGCAAGTCTGGCGCTTGGTACACCTATGAGGGCGACCAGCTCGGTCAGGGCAAAGAGAACTCGCGCAACTTCTTGCTCGAGAACCCGAAGATCGCCCTCGACATCGAGCAGCGGATCATGTCCAAGCTCGGCATCGGCGCCGAGGCGAAAGCAGCGAAAGC
>NZ_JANMSQ010000293.1:0-10773 GCF_031389465.1 Pseudolysinimonas sp. | reverse complement strand
CGTCATCGACGACGACCTCGCCGTCGACCTCGATCTCTTCGACCTCCGTCAGGTCGATCTCAACATCTTCGATGTCGTCGTCGACATCGGACTCGCCAGCGGGGGCGGTCTTAGCTCGGGAGGCCTTGGCGGCAGGTGCCTTCGCGGCCGTAGTCTTCGCGGCCGTAGTCTTCGCGGCCGTAGTCTTCGCGGCCGGAGTCTTTGCGACCGGAGTCTTGGCGGGAGCCTTCGCAGCCGGGGGCTTGGCAGCAGTCTTCGTAGCGGGAGCCTTCGCCGGCGCCTTAACTGCGGGAGCCTTCCTGGCGGCTTTGGTCGCGGTCTTCACCTCGGCGGGCACGGTGTCCTTCGCTGTGGACGTTGCGTCCGCGGTCTTCGTGGTGGATCTCGGGGCCATTCGGGTTCCCTTCCGCGACCCTTTCGGGCCGGCAATTCCGGGCATTACTAAGACCCTTGTCAAGTCCCCCGCGTTTCCAACAGAAACTTTCGGGGACCCGACCGGGTCTTGAAGAATTAGTCTCTCACACTCCTGCACCCCCGGCTTGCACGCGGGCGCAGATGTAGACGTCGCGAAGTCAGAGGTCGTTGTCGCGCCGGTTCGCGAGAAACTTCTCGAGCTCGGCGGCGATCGTGTCGGCCGTCGGCAGCTCGCCGCTCGAATCCATCAGCGGCGATGGGAGCGGGTTCTCTTCCATGTAGCTGTCGTGCCGTTGCTCGAGGGCGCCGACGAGTCGCTCGAGCTCCTGGTTGCCGTGAACCTGGTCGTCGACCTTCGCCAGAAAGTCGCGGTTCTCTTCGCGCAGCTTGTCGGTCGGGAAGATCAGGCCGGTGGCGGCGCTAATGCTCTCGAGAGCGGTGACCGCGGCCTGCGGGAACTCCGTGTCGGACAGGTAGTGCGGAATGAGCAGCACGAAACCCGCCGTCGGGTGCCCGAGCTGCTGCAGCCGATACTCGAGCAGGTGCAGCGCGTTCGACGGCACCTGGGTACGCGGCTTCCAGACCGAGAGCTGGTCGATCAGCTCAAGCCGGTTGCCGCTCACCGTGACCCCGATCGGCCGGGTGTGCGGAGTCGGCATCGGGATGGCGTGCACCCATGTCGTGTCCTTGACCCCGTACTTCTCAACGAGCTGAACGACGGCGGCGGTGAACCGCTCCCACTGGAAGTCGGGCTCGAAACCGGTGAGGAACAGAAACGGCTGGCCGAGTTCGTCTTCGGCCAGGTAGAGCGACAGTTTTGCGGGCTGGTACTCACTCAGATGGTCTTGATCGAAGAACATCGTCGGGCGTCGGGCGCGATAGTCGAGCAGCGCGTCGGTGTCGAACGCGACGACCTCACTCATCTGAAGATTGGCGAGCAGGTACTGGCTCACCTGACTGACGGCACCGCCCGCATCGGCAAAGCCGGTCAGTCCCGCGACGAGGTGCAGATCGCGTGGCACCTGGCCGGCCTCGACCGACAGGTCGTACAGGCCGCCCGGATCTCGCATGCTCAGATTCTATTTCCGGGGCCTCCGCTCCCGCAGGAGAACGGCGCACCGCCGGTGAAGCCGTGAGCGAACACGCGGTTAGCATGGCCCGATGGCCGTACCGGTGCTCTCGATCTCCTCCTCCGATCCGCTCAACACTCCCGCGGAGGTGCTGGTGCTCGGGGTCCGGAAGACCGCTGACGGACCCCGCCTTGCGGTCGAAGGCGACGCCTTCCCGTCGGTCGCGAGCGCGCTCGCCGGGATCGCGGCCACCGGGGGTGTCGACGAATTCCGCCGCCTCCCCGCGCTCGACGGCAGCACGGCATCCATCGCTCTCATCGGTCTCGGGGCCGGAGAGATCACGCCCGATTCGCTGCGCTACGCCGCCGGGTCGGCCGCCCGACAGCTCACGGGTATCGAGCGTCTCGCTCTCGCGCTTCCGGTCACCGATGGTGCCGAGGCGCTCGCTGTTCTCGAAGGCGCGGCGATCGGCGCCTACGCCTACACCGGCTACCGGGTATCGACGATCGGCACGACGAAGACCCCCGCCGACGACATCGTCGTTCACGTGCCGCCAGCCATCGCAGCCGACGCTTCGAGCATCGTCGAGCGCGCGTCGGTCGTCGCGGCCGCGATCCATACCGTGCGTGACCTCGTGAACACGCCGCCGTCCGATCTCTACCCCGAGACGCTCGCCGCCGCCGTCGTCGACATCGCACACGGGCTCCCCCTCGAGGTCGAAGTGCTCGACGAGACCGAACTGGAGGCCGGCGGGTATGGCGGCATCCTCGCCGTTGGGCGCGGTTCGGTGCGCCCACCACGGCTCGTCGTCGTGCGCTACACCCCCGCGGGCGCCACCCGTCACCTCGCCCTCGTCGGCAAGGGCATCACCTTCGATTCGGGCGGCCTGTCGCTCAAGCCTCCGGCCGGCATGGTCGGCATGAAGTACGACATGACGGGAGCAGTCACCGCGCTCGCCGTCATCGCCGCCGCAGCGAAGCTCGCACTGCCGGTGCGCCTCACCGCGTGGTTGTGCATCGCCGAGAACATGCCCTCCGGTGCCGCGGCGCGCCCCAACGACGTGCTTCGGATGCGCGGCGGCACGACCGTCGAGGTGCTCAACACCGACGCCGAAGGCCGCCTGGTGCTCGCCGATGGGATCGTCGCGGCGAGCGAAGAAGAACCGGATGCCATCGTCGACATCGCGACCCTCACCGGTGCCGCTCGGGTCGCGATGGGCGAGCGCTACGCCCCGGTGATGGGCGACGACGAGATGGTGAAGAAGCTGATCGCGGCGGGCTCCGCGGTCGGCGAAATGCTCTGGCACATGCCCATGCCCCCCGAACTGCGCTCGCTGCTCGATAGCGACGTTGCCGACATCGCCAACGCGAAGGTCGGCAACACGAGCGGCGGAATGCTCGTCGCCGCGCACTTCCTCAAGACGTTCGTCGGCAGCACCGGCGAAGGAGATGGGAAACGCAGCATCCCGTGGGCGCATCTCGACATTGCGGGCGTCGCCAACAATCCGGGAAGTCCCTACGGCGGAATCGGCAAGGGACCCACGGGAACCACGGTGCGCACGCTGCTGCGTCTCGCGGAAGACTTTTCCGCGCCGTAGTAGGGTCTAGGTGGCAAGGAACACCTTGCTCTTCTGGGCCGCACGCCACCTCTGTCTTGGCCCGTATACGCACGCATATAGGGAGTCGCCGGGTGTCCGAGCAGAACTTCGACCTTGTCGTTCTGGGCGCAGGAAGCGGTGGCTACGCCGCCGCACTGCGCGCCAGCCAGTTGGGCCTCACGGTCGGACTGATCGAAAAAGCAAAGGTCGGCGGCACCTGCCTGCACGTCGGCTGCATCCCCACCAAGGCGCTGCTCCACGCAGCCGAGGTCGCGGATGTCACCCGGGAGTCCGCCAAGTACGGCGTGACCGCGACATTCGGCGGCATCGACATCGCCGGCGTCACGACCTACCGCGAAGAGGTCGTCGCCAGCAAGTGGAAAGGCCTGCAGGGTCTCATCAAGGCCCGCGGCATCACCACGATCGAAGGCGAGGGGCGTCTCACCTCCCCCACGACCGTGCAGGTCGGCGACGTGACCGTCACCGGCAAGAACGTCATCCTCGCGACCGGGTCATATTCCCGCTCGCTGCCCGGTCTTGAGATCGGCGGCCGGGTCATCACCTCGGAGCAGGCCCTCGCGCTCGACTTCGTGCCGAAGAAGGTCGCCGTTCTCGGCGGCGGAGTGATCGGCGTCGAGTTCTCGAGCGTCTGGCGCTCGTTCGGCACCGAGGTCACCATCATCGAGGCGCTTCCGAACCTCGTTCCGAACGAAGACATCGCGATCTCGAAGGCGTTCGAGCGCGCGTTCCGTAAGCGCGGCATCGAGTTTAAGACCGGTGTGCGCTTCTCGAGCGTCACCCAGAACGAGTCGGGCGTCGTCGTTTCGCTCGAGAACGGCGAAACCGTCGACGCCGAGCTGCTGCTCGTCGCCGTCGGTCGTGGGCCGGCGACCGCGAACCTCGGGTTCGAAGAGGTCGGCGTCACGATGGACCGCGGGTTCGTCCTCACCGACGAACGACTGCGCACCAACATCCCGGGCGTCTGGGCCGTCGGCGACATCGTTCCCGGTCTGCAGCTCGCGCATCGTGGTTTCCAGCAGGGCATCTTCGTCGCCGAAGAGATCGCGGGCTTGAACCCGATCGTCGTCGACGACGTCAACATCCCGAAGGTCACCTACTCCGACCCCGAGGTGGCCTCCATTGGCCTCACCGAGGCGAAAGCCGTCGAGAAGTTCGGCGCGGATGCCATCGCCACCTACGACTACAACCTGGCCGGCAATGGCAAGAGCCACATCATCGGCACCTCGGGCAACGTCAAGGTCGTTCGCCAGAAGGATGGCCCCGTGCTCGGCGTGCACATGATCGGAGCGCGCGTCGGCGAGCTCATCGGTGAAGCCCAGCTCGCCGTGAACTGGGAGGCATACCCGGAAGACATCGCGCCGTACCTTCACGCGCACCCAACGCAGAACGAAGCCCTCGGTGAGGCATTCCTCGCCATCGCGGGCAAGCCGCTGCACGGCATCTGACCCGCGCAAATTCCGCGCAGCTAAGCTATCCACACAGGCTTCGAAGGAGCACCCCTGATGAGCGAATCGGTCACCCTCCCGGCACTCGGCGAGAGCGTCACGGAAGGCACCGTCACCCGCTGGCTGAAGAAGGTCGGCGACCGCGTCGAGGTCGACGAGCCTCTGCTGGAGGTTTCGACCGACAAGGTCGACACCGAGATTCCGTCGCCCGTCGCGGGCGTGATCGAGCAGATCCTCGTGCAGGAAGACGAGACCGTCGAGGTCGGTGCGGTGTTGGTCACCATCGGCGACGGTTCGGGCGCCGCAGCTCCGGCCGAGGCCCCGGCGCCCGCGGCTGCCGAGCCGGCACCCGTTGCGGAGCCCGCTCCCGCCGCGGCTCCGGAGCCCGCCCCGGAGCCCGTTGCCCCGGCCTCTGAACCCGTCCCGGCGCCGGCAGCAGCCCCCGCTCCGGAGCCCGCTGCGACACCTGCGCCGGCTCCCACTCCGGTAGCGGCCCCGGCACCAGCTCCCACCCCGGTAGCGGCCCCAGCCCCAGCCCCTGTGGTGCCTGCCGCCGCCAGCACGAACGCACACGCCGGCTATGTCACTCCGATCGTGCGCAAGCTCGCGAACGACAAGGGCATCGATCTCGCCGCGGTTACCGGTACAGGTGTCGGCGGACGCATCCGCAAGCAGGATGTGCTCGCCGCCGGCGGTCCCGCGGTCTCGACTGCAGCCCCGTCCGCTGCGGCGGCTCCCGTGCTCGAGGTGTCGCCGCTGCGCGGAACCACGGTGCCGATGTCACGCCTGCGCAAGGTCGTCGCCGAGCGCGCGGTGCTGTCGATGCAGACGCTCGCCCAACTGACGACCGTCGTCGAGGTCGATGTCACGAAGGTCGCGAACTACCGCGACGAGGTCAAGGCCGCGTTCCAGGCCAAGACCGGCCAGAAGCTCACCTTCTTGCCGTTCTTCGTACTCGCGGCAGCGGAAGCGCTGAAGGCGTACCCGATCATCAACGCGACCGTCGATGGCGAGAGCATCGTCTACCCCGATCACGAGAACGTGAGCATCGCGGTCGACACCGAGCGTGGCCTCCTCACCCCCGTGGTGCGGAACGCCAGCGACCTCAACCTCGCCCAGCTCGCGGCCGAGATCGCCGACAAGGCGGAGCGCACGCGCAGCAACAAACTGACGCCCGACGAGCTCTCTGGCGGCACCTTCACGGTGACCAACACCGGCTCCCGCGGGGCGCTGTTCGACACGCCGATCGTGTTCCTGCCGCAGTCTGCGATCCTCGGAACCGGCATCGTCGTGAAGAAGCCGGTCATCGTGACCGACGACGGGCTCGACGCGATCGCGATCCGCTCGACCGTCTACCTTGCTCTGTCTTACGACCACCGCATCGTCGACGGCGCCGACGCCGCCCGCTTCCTCGGCGCGGTCAAGGCTCGCCTCGAAAGTGGCGACTTCGCGAGCAAGCTCGGCATCTAACCCGGCTCAGCCGTCTCAGGTTCAGTCGACACGGCTGGCGCATCCAGGTAATCCCGGATGCGCCAGCCGTTTGTCGTTCGCATGAGCAGCACAGACGCCGGGCTGCTGCCGGGCGGCAGGTCAAGCAGTGCCGCGTCACCGAGTTGCTCCACCAGGACCGGATCGCCGACGAGGATCTCGCCGCCCGGGTACTCGCCGCCCGCCTGAACAGCGCGGATGAGCGCCACGTCATCCGCGTACGCGGCGGAATTCGGCTGCACGACCTCGTCGAGACACAACAGCGACAGGTCGCGCACGCACCGATCCCGCAGTTCCAGGAGCAGGATGGCCGCCTCGACGGGATCGTCGGGGAGCACCGGCTCTGCGATCGTCGGTTGGGTGGGCGCCGACGTCGCAGCCACCGCAGTCGACTCGGTGGGTGGCGCTGGGACCAGCATGACTGCGACCGTCAGGGAGAGCCCGCCCACGAGGGCACCGAGCACGAGTCGTCGACGGCGGAGCTCCCAGCCTGACCAGATCGCCACAACTCGCGCGACAGGTTCGTCGAGGCGCTCTCGCACCCACTCGGGCAGCAGAGTCGTGAGCCACGGCGGAAACGCAACGGCGGGGGCTTCCTCAACCGGGTCGAGCTCCCGGGGCTCGCCCATCCGGCCGACGACGAGGGTGTCATCATGCTCGCCATCGCCGAATCGCACCGGGGCCGCCGTCGCCAGGCCGAAGAGTCGCTCGGCGAGCTCCCCCGGAGTAGCGTCCGTGGTCGCTGCAGCGAGCCTCCGCGCCGCCTCAGCCCGGGCGCCGACGACCCGGGCCAACACGATCACCGCGATCCCGCGCAGCGAATCACGGTCGGCGAGAACCCCCGGCACGGTCTCACGCACCACCTCGGGCGTGTCGGGGGCGAAGATCTGAGCACCCCCGAACCCTGTGATCGTCGGTGCTCCGTCATCCCGAAAGCTGATCGCGGCGAGCGATAGCCTCCCGTGGGCGACTCCAGCAGTGTGGATGCGGTCGATCGTCGCCGCGATCGGCGCGAGAATCGTCACCGCCTCGCCGGCATCCAGTGCAGGGCGCCGTTCGAGAAGCTCGGCGTGGGTGCCGTTCGGCAGACGTTCGAGAACGAGCACCGTCTCGTTCTCGTTGCCCGAGACGTCGTCGAGCTCGACGACGTGCTCCCCAGAAGCGCGACCGAGGGCTTCGATCTCGACCGCGGCGCTCGCGTCGCCCGCAGGGCTGACCTTGAGTACGACGGTGCGTCCGTCGTCGAAGCCGAGCAGGAGACGGGCCCGATCGCCGCGCCCGGCTGAGCGCAGCACCCGATAGCCTGCGACATCCTCCACCATCCGATCGTTGCCGGTGGCGTCGCTGCCGTTCGCGAGCTGACCGAGGGCTGTGAGCGCGGCCGCGCCGACCCGGCGGTGGAGGAGCGGCGCGGGTAGGCTCGTCACGTGGTCGACTACGTCGTCGCGGGGCTAAGCGCCAACTCCGTGCCGTATTCCACTGCCCTTGAGATGCAGCGTGCCGTGCACGCCGACGTCGCGAGCGGCAGGGCGCCAGGCACCGTCCTCCTTCTGGAGCACCCGTCGGTCTACACCGCGGGGAAACGCACCGAATCTCAGGAACGCCCGACCGACGGCACCCCCGTGATCGACGTCGACCGCGGCGGCAAGATCACCTGGCACGGACCGGGCCAACTCGTCGGCTACCCGATCGTGCGGCTCGCCGACCCGATCGACGTCGTCGCGTACGTGCGGCGGCTCGAGGGGATGCTCATCGACGTGCTCGCCGAGTTCGGCATCCCGGGCGAACGCGTCGAGGGCCGAAGCGGAGTGTGGCTCCGCGGTCGCGACAAGATCGGCGCGATCGGGATCCGGGTCGCGGACGGCGTCACCATGCACGGCTTCGCGCTCAACTGCTCCAACTCGTTCGACGCGTACAGGGCGATCATCGCGTGCGGCATCCTCGAAGCCGGGGCGACGAGCATCAGCCGCGAGCTGGGCCGAGAGGTCACCCCCGAAGACGTCGTTCCGCTGATCGAGAAGCACTTCCTCGCGAACCTCGCCCCGTCACTCGCCGCGACGCCTGCGGAAGTTTCCGCATGAGTGCGACGCAAATCGGCCACGACGGCCGCAAGTTGCTGCGCCTCGAGGCGCGCAACGCCGAGACGCCGATCGAGCGCAAACCCGACTGGATCAAGACGCGCGCCAAGATGGGCCCCGAATACACCGCGCTGCACAGCCTCGTGAAAGAAGAGGGCCTGCACACGGTGTGCCAGGAGGCCGGCTGCCCGAACATCTACGAGTGCTGGGAAGACAAAGAGGCGACCTTCCTGATCGGCGGCAGCCAGTGCACCCGGCGTTGCGACTTCTGCCAGATCGACACCGGCAAGCCCGCCGACTACGACACCGACGAGCCGCGTCGCGTTGCTGAGTCGGTGACCCGCATGGGGCTCCGCTACGCGACCGTCACGGGTGTTGCTCGCGACGACCTGCCGGATGAGGGTGCCGGGCTGCACGCCGAGACGGTGCGCGCCATCCACGCCGCGAACCCCGGCACGGGCGTCGAGATCCTGGCGACCGACTTCTCGGGCAACCCCGACCTGCTCGGCGAGGTGTTCTCAAGCCGACCCGAGGTATTCGCGCACAACGTGGAGACCGTCCCGCGGATCTTCAAGCGGATCCGCCCGGCGTTCCGCTACGAGAAGAGCCTCGACGTGCTCACCCAGGCGCGCGCAGCGGGTCTCATCACGAAGTCGAACCTCATCCTCGGCATGGGCGAGACCCGCGAAGAGGTCAGCCAGGCACTTCACGACCTGCACGATGCCGGCACCGACATCATCACCATCACCCAGTATTTGCGCCCCTCGGCGCGGCACCTGCCGGTCGCCCGCTGGGTGAACCCGACGGAGTTCGTCGAGATGAAGGATGAGGCCGAAGCCATCGGATTCCTCGGAGTGCTCGCCGGACCGCTGGTGCGGTCGTCGTACCGTGCCGGTCGCCTGTGGGCCCGTTCGATGATGGCGAAGGGCCGCGACATCCCGGCGCACCTTCAGCACCTCGCCGACGCCGAGCTGGGGTTCGCGCAAGCGGTGTCGTAGCTGGCCGTATCGTAGAACTCATGGCACGCCCCACCCCCGCTCCGGCGAAGGAACCCGGCCGTCTGAAGCAGATGTGGCAGGTCTTCCAGATGACCCGCCGCTTCGACGGCACCATCGTCCTGTACCTGCTGTTGGCCTTCCTCGCACCGACCGGCGCCGGCATCGTGCTGGCGGTGATCTTCGGCGCAGGCAACCCGGTGCTGTGGATCCTGTACATCGTCGCCGGTGTTCTGGCCGGCGTGTTGTTGAGCCTCATCGTGCTCGGGCGCCGTGCCGAGAAGGCCGCCTTCTCGCAGATAGAGGGTCAAGCGGGGGCAGTCGGCGCGGTGCTCAAGAGCTCGCTGCGCCGCTCCTGGACGGGCAACGAGATTCCGATCAACTTCAACAAGACCCAGGATGCCGTCTACCGCGCCGTCGGCAAGGGTGGCGTCGTGCTCATCGGCGAGGGTCCGCGCACCCGCACGCAGCCGATGCTCGACAAGGAGCGCGCCAACGTGCGCCGCATCCTGCCCGAGGTTCCCGTCCACCTGATCTACGTCGACGCCCGCGACCCCGAGGCGACGTCGCTGCACCGCATCGTGCCGACGCTGGCGAAGTACAAGCGGGCGCTCAACAAGTCGGAGATCCAGGCGGTGTCGAACCGGCTGCAGTCGCTCGGCAAGAACGGTCTTCCGATCCCGAAGGGCATCGACCCGAACCGCGTTCGGGCCCCCCGACCCCGCTAGTCAGCCCCGCTAGACCCGCACGAGCAGCGTGCCCGCTGCCCGGTCGTGCAGCCCGCGTTGGTCGGCATCCCAGATCACCGCGGGGACGAACAGGCACACCAGCAGGGTGCGCACGAGCGGACGCCACAGCTCGAGTCGCCCGGGATTGAGGGGCACGACGCGCATCCCGAGCAGCAGATGACCGACCCCGCCGTTCGCCACCAGCAGGAACAACAGCTGGATGCCGGCGAACAGCCCGAGGGTGACGAAACCGTTCGTCTGCCACGGGCCGGTCGAGAAGAACGCCACTGAAATTGCTGATGCGATCGCCCAGTCGATCGCCAGGGCCGTGATCCGGCGGGCGGGTCGGGCGATCGATCGCGGACCCGACTCCGGTAGTCCGAGACGCTCCCCGGGCCAGCGTTGCTCGGTCGGGTCACTCACGCGATCTACCCTACGGCCGACGTCGGCCGTAACATGCCGGAAACAATTCGGTCACCCTCGGGAAATCGCCCTCCCCTACCCTCAGACCGACGGCTGCACCCCGCAACCGATCCGTACCACAGGCCCTTACGGAGTAACTCCTATGTCCACCCCACTGTTCAGCGACTCGTCTGAGGTGCTGAAGTTCATCAAGGACACGGATGTCAAGTTCCTCGACATCCGCTTCACCGACCTTCCTGGAATCCAGCAGCACTTCAACATCCACGTCGACCGTGGATGAGGAGTTCTTCTCGGTGGGCCAGCTGTTCGACGGTTCGTCGATCCGCGGCTTCCAGTCGATCCACGAATCCGACCTGCAGCTCATCCCGGACATCTTGACGGCGTTCGTCGACCCGTTCCGCACCGAGCGCACGCTCGTCATCATCTTCGACATCTACAACCCGCGGAACGGCGAGATCTACGGCCGCGACCCGCGTCAGGTTGCCAAGAAGGCCGAGAAGTACCTGGCCTCGAC
>NZ_JANMSQ010000160.1:0-31119 GCF_031389465.1 Pseudolysinimonas sp. | reverse complement strand
GCGATGGAGCTGAAGAAGGCCGAGGTGACCGTCAACGTCGTCATCCCGGTCGCCGCGACCGCGATGACTGCCACCGTGCCGTACTTCGCGGCCGCGGTCGAAGCGGACGCCGCTGGTGAGGCCATGCCCGCGTTCTTCCGTCACGACCTGGGCTTCGGCACCGCCGACGACGTCGCCGGACTCATCGCTTACCTCGGCTCCGACGCGGCAGCGGGTGTGACCGGTCAGGCGATCGGAGTCGGCGGCGATCGGCTGCAGCTGTGGAGCCACCCCGAGCCTGTCGTCACCGAGTACCGCGACGGTGGATGGACCTACGACGCTCTCGTCGACGGTTTCTCGGCCACGTTCGGTGACCAGCTGCAGAGTGTCGGCGAGTCGTTCCCGCCGCTGCCCGACGAGCTGCGTCGCGAGCCCGCGGCCTCCTGATCGGACCCTTCCGTGACTGAGAGGTACGAGCCGCGGCTCGATGTCGAGGGGCTCGAAGCGCTCGACGTGCACGTGCACATCGAGATCGACGAGCAGGGGCACCTGTCCTTGCCCGATGCGCTCGCCGAGTCGGCATCGAAGTACTTCAAGTCCGACGGTACGCCGACCCTCGACGCGATCGCCGACCTCTACCGCGACCTGAAAATGGCGGCGGTCGTCTTTACCGTCGATGCGCGCACGGGGCTCGGGCACCCGCCGATCGACAGCGCCGAGATCGCACGCGGTGCCGCCCGGAATGCCGATGTGCTCCTCCCGTTCGGGTCGGTCGACCCACGAACCGGTGCGGATGCCGTTGAACTCGCCCGGCGGCTGGTAGAAGTCAGCGGGGTGCGCGGCTTCAAACTGCATCCGACGGTGCAGGGCTTCGACCCCTCCGACGAGGCGTACTACCCGCTCTACGCGGAGTTCTCGCGGCTCGGGGTGCCGATGCTCGTGCACACCGGGCAGACCGGGATCGGGGCGGGCACTCCCGGCGGAGGCGGATTCCGGCTGGGCTACTCGAATCCGATGTTGCTCGATGGCGTCGCCGCCGATTTCCCCGACCTCGACATCGTGTTCGCGCATCCGTCGGTACCGTGGCAAGACGAAGCAATCTCGATCGCGACCCACAAGTCGAACGTCTGGATCGACCTCTCCGGCTGGTCGCCGAAGTACTTTCCCGAGAACCTGGTGCGCGCCGCCCGCAGTTACCTGCAAGACCGCGTGTTGTTCGGCTCCGACTTCCCGATGTTGCACCCGACGCGTTGGCGTGACGACTTCGCGACTCACGGGTTCGACGAGAAGGTGACCCGCAAGATCCTGCGCGACAACGCCATCCGCCTGTTGGGCCTCTAGCGCATGACGAGCGGCCACGACCCGTACGGCTTCGCCGACCTACTCGACGACATCGAACGCGCCGCCCTCGCCCGGCTGCGCGAGGTGCTCGACACCCGGGTCGAGCCGCTCGTCGCCGAGCACTGGGAACGCGGGACGTTTCCCGAGCAGATCATCGCGCCGCTCGCCGACCTGCGGTTGATGGATCCACCCGAGTTCGGCGGGGCGACCGATGCGGACCACGCCCTCTACCGCGGCTTTCGCAACTTTGAACTCGCACGCACCGACGTCTCGGTCGCGACGTTCTACAACGGCCAGTCGGGGCTGTTCCGCACGAGCGTCGAGCTCGGCGGTTCCGAAGCCCAGGTCGCGACGCTCAGCCCCCGCATCCGTTCCTTCGAGCTGCGCGGGGCGTTCGCGCTCACCGAACCCGATCATGGCTCCGACATCGCACGCGGCATCGAGACGACCGCACGCCGCGACGGCGACGACTGGATCATCGACGGCCGCAAACGCTGGATCGGTGGCGCGGTGCTCGCCGACGTCATCGTCGTTTTCGCCCGCGCAGATCACGACGGTGGCGCCGCCGGGGTCGCCGCGTTTCTGGTGCCACGCGACGCCCCCGGGCTGACGCTCACGACGATGACGGGCAAGATCGCCCTGCGTATCGTGCAGAACTCCGACATCGAACTCGTCGGGGTGCGCGTGCCCGACTCGGCTCGCCTGGAGCGAGTGAACACCTTCGCCGACGTCGGTCGGATGCTCGGGGCGATGCGCGCCGACGTCGCCTGGATCGCGGTAGGCGCACAGGCGGGTGCGTTCGAGGCCGCAGCCGCGTACGTGCGCGAACGCGAACAGTTCGGGCGGGCGATCGGCGGATTCCAGCTGGTGCAGGCCAAACTCGCGACGATGCTCGGCAACCTCACGGCATCCCTCGCCCTCGTCGTTCGCCTCGCCCAGCGTCAGGCGGCGGGAGCGTGGATCGACGAGGATTCCGCGCTCGCGAAGATGTTCACCGCGGCGCGGCTCCGCGAGACCGTCGCTCTCGGCCGTGAGGTCGCCGGCGGCAACGGCATCCTGCTCGAGCACCGACTTGCCCGGTTCTTCGCCGACGCCGAAGCCGTCTACTCCTACGAAGGCACCCACGACATCAACACGCTCATCGTGGGCCGGGGCATCACCGGCCTGAGCGCGTTCCACTGACCCACCACACCCAACAAGCCAACAAGGAGAACCACCATGACCATCACCCTCGACTACAACGAACTCGGCACCGCCGCGGGGCGCGACCTCGGCTACTCGGAGTACCGCGAGATCACGCAAGACCAGGTCAACACGTTTGCCGACGCCGCCGACGACCATCAGTGGATCCACGTCGACCCGGTGAAGGCGAAGGACGGCCCGTTCGGAGCCCCGATCGCGCACGGCTTCCTCACCCTGTCGCTCGCGATCCCGTTCTGGACCGAGCTGTTCGACGTCACCGGAGTCGGCACACGGGTCAACTACGGCCTCGACAAAGTGCGGTTCCCGGCGCCCGTGCCGGTCGGTTCCCGCATCCGGATGAAGGGCGTCATCGCCGAGGTGGAAGAGATCCCAGGCGGCTACCAGTTGACCGTCGACCAGACCATCGAAGTCGAGGGCGGCACGAAACCGGCAGTGGTCGCGCGCGGCCTGTACCGTTTCTACGCCTGACCTTCACCTCTGAGCACGCACCTCGACGAGGAGGGATCCATGCAGAACCGCGGAATCGGCTCCTGGCTGACCACACGCGCCGCGACATCAGGTGATGTCGTCGCGCTCGTGTACGGTGACGGCGAGAAGCTGACCTACCGCGAACTCGGCGACCGTGCCGCCCGGTGGGCCGCGGTGTTCACCGCACGCGGCATCGGCCGGGGGGATCGCATCGCGTTCCTCGGTGAGAACCAGCCGGCTTTCGTCGAGGTGCTGTTCGGGGCGGCGCGGATCGGCGTCGTCTTCGTGCCGGTCAACACCCGGCTCGCGGCGCCCGAGGTTGCGCACATCCTCGCCGACAGCGGGGCGCGGTTGCTCGTTCATGACGACCGTGCGGCCGCCGTCGCGACGGGGGCCGCCGGGGATCTTCCGCGCATCGTCGTGGGGGTCGATGCGGATGCGGCGCTCGCTGCCGTCGACCCCGCGCCCGAAGCGCCCGGGGTGGGGCTCGACGATCCGGCAGCGATTCTCTACACATCGGGAACCACGGGTCGACCCAAGGGAGCGGTGCTCACGCACGGCAACCTCACCTGTAACAGCCTCAACACGCTCATCGACGCCGACATCGTCTCGACCGATGTCGCACTCGTGATCTCGCCGCTCTTCCATGCGGCCTCCCTCGGCATGGGGCTCCTGCCCGTCCTGCTCAAGGGGGCGACCGTCGTGCTCGAGCGCGCGTTCGATGCCGGGCGTGCGTTGCGGATCATCGAAGAGCAGGGCGTCACGATGCTCAGCGGCGTGCCGACGACCTACCAGTTCATGGCCGAGCACCCCGACTGGGCGGGCACCGACCTCTCCACCCTCGGGAAGCTGACGTGCGGCGGTTCGCCCGTGCCAACCCGGGTGCTCGAAGCTTTCGAGGCCCGCGGACTCTCGTTCTCGCAGGGCTACGGCATGACCGAGACCTCGCCCGGGGCGACCTACCTGCCGGCGACGCGTACCCGCGCGAAGATGGGCTCGGCGGGCCAGGCGCACTTCTTCACCGAGGTGCGGGTCGTCGACGAGAACGGTCTGACGCTGGAGCCGGGCGAGATCGGCGAGATCCAGGTGCGTGGGCCGAACGTCACTCCCGGCTATCACGGCAACCCGGCGGCGACTGCGGAAGCGTTCACCGCCGACGGCTGGTTCCGCACGGGAGACCTCGGCTCGTTCGATGACGAAGGCTTCCTGTTCGTCGCCGACCGGCTCAAAGACATGATCATCTCGGGCGGCGAGAACATCTATCCCGCCGAAGTCGAAGACCTCATTCTCGGGCTCGAGGAGGTGACCGGGGTCGCCGTCGTCGGCATTCCCGATGAACGTTGGGGCGAGACGCCGTGGGCCATCGTGACCCTGCGTCACGGCGCCGAACTCACCACCGAGCGGCTGTCGGAGTACCTCACCGGCCGCATCGCTCGGTACAAGATCCCGAAGAACGTCGTCGTCGTCGACGAACTCCCGCGGACCGCGTCGGGCAAGGTGAAGAAGCTCGACCTGCGGCAGCGCTTCGGCGGCTAACGCGAGGCGGGTGACGCCGAACCGGACTCGACGGTCTGGACGCTGAGCCGGGAGGTCAGGTCGCTCCCTCCGGCACGGTTACGCTCGAAGCATGGTGCACCTGCTCGGCGCGGAGAGCGTCGGGCTGGAGTATCCGACGCGGGTCGTCTTCGACGCGGTCACCGTCGGCATCGACGAAGGCGACCGCATCGGGGTGGTCGGCCGCAACGGCGACGGCAAGTCGACGCTGCTGAAGATCCTCGCCGGGCGCCTCGAACCCGACAGCGGGAAGGTCACCCGCCGCGGCGGGGTGACGCTCGGGATGCTCGACCAGGGCGACCTTCTGCCGCCCGAGCAACTCGTCTCGGACGCGGTCGTCGGCGATCGAGCTGAACACGAATGGGCGGGCGATGCCAAGGTGCGGGACGTGATCGCCGGACTCCTCGGCGACGTGCCCTGGGAGGGCCGGATCGGTGACCTTTCCGGCGGGCAGCAGCGCCGGGTTGCGCTCGCGGCACTCCTCACCCGGGATTGGGATGTCGTCTTCCTCGACGAACCCACCAACCACCTGGACGTCGAAGGCGTCGCCTGGCTCGCCCAGCACCTGATCACGCGCTGGCCGGCATCCCGCGGTGGTCTCGTGGTCGTGACCCACGACCGGTGGTTCCTCGACGCGGTCTGCACGACGACGTGGGAGGTGCATGACCGCATCCTGGAACCCTTCGAAGGGGGTTACGCGGCCTACGTGTTGCAGCGCGTCGAACGCGATCGGATGTCGGCGACCGTGGAGGCGAAGCGGCAGAACCTCATGCGCAAAGAGCTCGCCTGGTTGCGCCGCGGGCCGCCCGCGCGCACGAGCAAGCCGAAGTTCCGCATCGATGCGGCGAACCAGTTGATCGAGGATGTGCCCGACCCCCGCGACACCGTGTCGCTCAAGCAGCTCGCCACCGCGCGGCTCGGCAAAGATGTCGTCGATCTCGAAGGTGTCTCGGTGTCGTACGACGGCCGAACGATCCTCGATGACGTGACCTGGCGCATCGCTCCCGGGGAGCGCACCGGCGTGATCGGCATCAACGGCGCCGGCAAGTCGACGCTGCTCGGCCTCGTCGCCGGCACCGTTCAGCCGAACAGCGGCCGGGTGAAGCGCGGCAAGACGGTGAAGATCGCGGTGCTCGACCAGCGGCTCGTCGGGCTCGACGGCTTCATGAACGACCGGGTGAGCGCGGTCGTCGCCCAACAGAAGGCGTCGTACGTCTCGGGCGGCGTCGAGATGACGCCGGGCCAGTTGCTCGAGCGGCTCGGGTTCACCACTGCACAGCTCGCAACGCCGGTGAAAGACCTCAGCGGGGGGCAGCAGCGGCGGCTGCAGCTGCTGCTCATCCTGCTCGACGAGCCCAACGTGCTCATCCTCGACGAGCCCACCAACGACCTCGATACCGACATGCTCGCCGCGATGGAAGACCTGCTCGACACCTGGCCGGGCACCTTGCTCGTGGTCTCGCACGACCGGTACCTGCTGGAACGCGTCACCGACAACCAGTACGCGGTACTCGATGGCGCCTTCCGCCATCTCCCGGGTGGCGTCGACCAGTACCTCGAGCTGCGACGCACCCGTTCCCGTGAGATCTCCCAAATGGGATCATTCACGTCGCGAGATATCCCATATGGGAGCATTCACGGGGCAGCCGGGATGTCAGGGGCGGATCGTCGCGCGGTTGAGAAGGAACTCGCGGCGACCGAGCGACGCCTCGAGAAGGCGACCCACGGCATCCGAACCGCGAAAGCAGAGCTGGAGACGAGCGACCCGAGCGACTACGTCACCCTCGGTGCGAAGCAGACCGCGATCGCGAAACTCGAGACCGAGGCCGCTGCCCTCGAAGAGCAGTGGCTCGAACTCGGTGCCCGGCTCGAGATCTGACGCAACGTGAACGACGACTGACGTGATCGTCAACTCTTGCGGAATCCATGCCTGCTGGCGGTCCCCGCTCGTGCAAGCCGGTCCAACGGCTGTCACGATGTCCCGGTGACCCGCGGCTTTACCCTCTCGATCTCGCGGCTGCGGCTCGTGAGTGCACTGGCCGCAGCGCTCCTCGTCGCAGGGCTCGGACTGGCTGTGGTACCGGCAGCGGAAGCGGCCGACGTGCCGTGCGTAGGGGACTCGTGCGACGACGGTGCCTGGCTTGCCGCCCGCGGCGTCGCGAACGATGTGTCGTTTTGGGGCATGTCTGCCGGTCACAACTGCACGAACTACGTGGCCTGGCGCCTCATCTCGGCTGGCGTCGAGCGGCCGCCGACGCATCCGGGGAACGCGGCCGACTGGGCCGCCAACGCGATCACCGACGGCTTCCTCGTCGATGACATGCCCGCCGTCGGCGCGGTCGCGCAATGGGACGCATTCAAGGGCGGGTACGGCGAAGACGGCCACGTCGCCTACGTCGAACGCATCGAGGACGACGGCACGATCCTCGTTTCCGAGGACTATTGGCGCGGTGGCGCGCAATTGGGCCCACTGACCTATCGGGTCGTCGACGCCGCCTCGATCTCGCACTTCATCCACTACCTCGAGCCGACCGACCGCTTCCGGACCGCGTCGCTCTCCGCGATGGGGTGGACGTCTTCTGCGACGAGCCTCGACATCGCGCCTGTCGCGATGTCGGCGACGGCACTCGCGGGCGGAGCCGAGGTCTACTACACCGAAGGCGGCAAGCTGTGGCAGATCGCCAGGTCGGCCATCGGCTGGACAGCATCGGACACGGGCGTGCGATCGACCGCGACGACTCTCTCGGCGGTCAGCATGGACGGCCTCAGGCCCTACGTGATGTCCCTCGACGACGGCGCGTTGCTGATGAGCGTGCGGACCGTCTCCGGCTGGCAGCGGATGTCGACGGGGTTTGCGATCCGCGGCGACATCGCGGCAGTCGATCTTGGCGGCCTCTGGCCCACCGTCTACCTCTCGCAGGATGGCGAGCTCTGGGAGCTCTGGGGCGACAACGACGGATGGCACTCCCGACCGACCGGGGTCGAGGTGTGGGGCGAGATCGCGGCGATCGTTGATCCCGCAGGACTGCCGGTCGTGTTCAACGTCAGAAACGGGATGCTCTTCCGCTCGTGGCTCGATGCAGAGGGCTGGCACACCGAGTCGACGGGCGTCGCCGCGACCGGGACGATTTCAGCCACCCAGACGGCCACCGGCTCGCAAGTCTTCCTCGTTCAGGACGACGCCGTCTCGCTGATCACGACCGACGGCCTGACCTGGACCGCGACCACGACAGGGCTTGAGGCGGGTGCCGTCACCGCGGTCGTCGACCTCGGGACCGACGCCCCACTCTTCGTTCAGACCGGTTCCTGGGCGGACCGCATCGGAGTGCGATCTCCGTCTGTCGGTTAGAAGACCGAAGGCTCCGCGGCTGGCCCGATGAAGCATCCGGCGGGGCCGGCAACTTCGGTCCAGCCGTCGCCGCCTCCGACCTCGCGGCCGAGCTCGGTGAGCTCGAAGCTGCAGTCCGAGAGCACGACGCCGTCGAGCGCCGTGAAGCCCCAGGTGTGCTGGGCCCAGGCGTTTCCGAAGTGGTCGAGGTCGATCGTGTCGCCCGGGATGCCGACCGCGATTGCACCGCGGCCCAACTCCGCCAGGAACTTGTCCTGCACGCAAGCGAGGTCACCTGTCGCAGGATCGGGCTGCACGATTCCGCGACCCGCGGCATAGACGACATCCGCCGACGGGCGGAAGCCGACGCGCTCGTCGGCGGGCCACTCGGCAGAACCCGATGGCGGGATGGCGGTGACGTTCAAGCGCGTGATGCTCCACCGGTTCGCGTAGAGGATCGCGTTGGTAAGCGTCGCGCCGCAGTCGTCGATCAGGATCTGGTTCATCGTCTGCGACCCCGGGTACTCGTACGACAAAGAGCGGTGCACCATTGCCTCCAACTCCAACTCGGCACCGTTGGGCGCCGTCGCGAGCGCGCGGATCCACAGGATCGAGTCGGGCTCGGGCGGGTTCGGGGTGAGGGATGGCGAGGGTTCTGGCTGAGCGATCGGTGAGGTCTCAGTTGCGGCTGGGTCCGGGGAACCCGGCGTGCAACCGACCAGCGAGACAGCTGCGGCGAAGGTCAGGCAGGTGGTGAGGGTTCGGATTCGGGCGCGCACGGTTCCGAACAATGGGCGACGGAGATTAACGGCATCTGAACGCGCCCGGGCCGCGGTTGGAAACGGTCGTGCCCGTGTTGCGCGTCGGAAACAGGAACCGCCGTCGAGGGGCAATTGTTCACCTCCGAGCGAGTTCTCGTTCGCGTGTTTGAGGGCGCTCGTTGCGGGCGCGCTTCGACAGTTGGTCCGCCGTCCACCACTCCCCGCAGGACGTCCCCTGATCCGAAAGCCGTGCGATGGCCGCTGGCCCCCGTCTCGTATTCGTCCGCTTCGCGACGAGAGACAGTCCGAAACTGAGGCCCTGGGCCGCGCACGTGGCTCGCGTGCTCGCAGGTATCGATGGTGGTTCCTCCACCGTCACGTCCGAGGGCTCCATCGTGTGGCAGCTGGTGTCGGCGAACAACCGCCAGCTGGCGCGAGGTATCGATGTCTACGAGAGCTTCGAAGAGGCTCACTCGACTGCGAGTGACCTCGTCGAGGCGAGCGCCTCGCTGACCGTCAGTCTCGTCAGCGAGGCCGGTCGTGGCGCGTACGGCTGGTACCTGAGCAGTGAGGGCCGCCCCGTCATCACCTGCGCTCGCTGGTACCTGACCGAACGCGACCGTCGGAACTCGATCACCCTCGCGATCCGCTCGCTCGCGGTCGCGACGCTGAGCCCCGGCACCCGGTTGAGCGACTCCACTCTGATGGCGGATGACCGTGGCTCTCTCGTCTGACCTCCTTTCGGCGACGCACGATGGTCGCGCCGAAGACTCACCGCGAAGTCTGTCGACAAAGGTCGACCGACCCGACGCGGCCTTCCGGTGGATCGCGCGTAGCAGCGGCAGCCTCGTGCTCATCGTCATGACGCTCGTCGGCCTCTTCCTGCTGGTGCGCGGTTCGGAGGCGTTGCAGGTTGCGGGCCCCGAGTTCTTGACCGAGCAGGCGTGGGAAGCCAACTCGAAGACGTTCGGGATCGCGGCGGTGTTCGCGGGCACGGTGTTCATCGCGCTCACCGCGATCGTCATCGCCCTGCCGTTGTCGTTCGGTACGGCGCTCTACATCAGCGAGTACGCGCCGGAAGCGCTCAAGCGGATGCTCATCACGATCGTCGACCTCATGGCGGCGATCCCGAGCATCGTGTACGGCCTGTGGGGCTTCTTCTTTCTCTCCCCACTGGTCCTGCCCCTCTCGCAGTGGCTCGCGACCTACTTCGGTTGGTTCCCGCCGTTCCACGTCGACGGGTTCGACCCGAACGACCCGCTCGCGACCCCGACCGTGTTCTCGGCGTCGACCTTCATCGCGGGCATCGTCGTTGCGCTCATGGTCGCGCCGATCACCAGCTCGATCATGCGCGAGGTTTTCACCCAGGCGCCCCTCGGTGAACGTGAGGGTGCTCTGGCGCTCGGCGCGACGAAGTGGGGGATGATCACCAGCGTCGTGCTGCCCTTCGGCCGCGGCGGAATCATCGGCGGCACGATGCTCGGGCTCGGTCGGTCGCTCGGCGAGACGATCGCCGTCTTCCTCATCATCTCGCCGGTGTACGTGATTCAGCCCCGAATTCTGGAGAAGGGGGGGAACTCCATCTCGGCCCTCATCGCGTTGCGTTACAACGAGGCATCCGAGTTCGAGTTGTCGGCCCTGATGGCTGCGGGTCTCGCTCTCTTCTTGGTAACCCTCGTCATCAACTTCGGCGCATCGATGATCGTCGCGCGGAGCCGTTCCGGAAGTCAGAGCGACTGATGACCCTCGAAGCCCCGCCGATCGGCCGCGTTGCCGATCCTCATGAAACGCCAGGATCGGCACCCTCCACCGCACGTGTACCTGGCTACGAGGTGCGCCGTTCGACCGCGACCATCCGCACCGTCGACATCATCCGGCTCATCGGGTCGGGGCTCGCCGCCGTCGGATTCACCGCATGGCTCTTCGCCTTCGCTCTCCCGTTGGAGGGCGTGCTCGGCTTCGTGGTGATCGCCTACGTGATGTTCCTGCTGCTCTTCGGTCTGCTCACGGCGTTTGACGAGAACCGTCCGACGGTGCGCGATCGCCTCGCGAACGTCGTCATGCACTCGCTCGCGTTCTTGATGCTGCTCGCGCTGTTCTCGGTCGTCATCTACACCACCTGGCGCGGCGTCGAGCCTCTCGGGTTCCTGAACTTCTACGTCCAAGACATGAGTAACGCGGGCCCCCTCGATGACCTCGACGTCGGTGGCGTCCTGCATGCCGTCGTCGGCACCCTCATCATGATCTCGATCGCGCTGATCCTCACGATCCCGCTCGGCATCCTCACTGCGGTGTTTCTGACCGAGTATCCGGGCCGGTTCGCTCGATTCGTGCGCACCGTCGTGGAGGCGATGACCGCTTTGCCCTCGATCGTGGCCGGCCTGTTCGTCTACGCCGTCATCGTGCAGTTCGGGCTCTCGCGGTCGGGTTTCGCTGCGGCGTGCGCCATCACGGTGATGATGCTGCCGATCGTCATCCGCTCGGCCGACGTCGTGCTGCGGCTCGTCCCCGAGAATCTCAAGGAGGCCGCTCGTGGGCTCGGGGCGTCGACCTGGCGAACGGTCTGGACAGTGACGCTGCCAACCTCGCGGTCGGGTCTGACGACCGCCGTCATCTTGGGCACGGCACGCGGCATCGGTGAGACCTCACCGGTGCTGCTCACGGCAGGCGCGACGACGTTCTTCAACTTCAACCCGTTCAGCGGGCCCATGACGTCGCTGCCGCTCACCACCTTCACGTTCGTCAAGTCGCCCGAGGAGAACTTCATCGCGCGCGGTTTCGGAACCGCCGCCGTGTTGATGGTGCTCGTCGTCATCCTCTTCCTCGTGGCGCGGGCGATCGGTGGTCGAGGTGCCGGGCAGCTCAGCCGCCGCCAGCAGCGCGCCCGGGCGCGCGCGTCGCGCGATGACGACTACCGGTTCCGGGCGAGGGAGCTCGGAATGACCGCCGCTGCCCGCCCCGTTCCGCTGCCATCCGCGCTGCCGCCGCCGCCCACTCCGAGCAAGGACTGATCCCCATGCGTCCCCATCTTCGTTCCCGACTCCGGCTTGCCGCTGCTGCTGCTCTCGTCGTCGCCGTCGCCCTCGGCCCGTCGGTGGGACACGCGGTGCCAGCCACTGCGGTCGGCACGACCTACCAGCCCATCGAAGGCGCGGGATCGACCTGGTCGGCCAACGCGCTCCAGCAGTGGATTCGCAACGTCTTCGACAACTACCGCTGGAAGATCTCCTACAGCGACCAGGGTTCCTCGGCCGGCCGTCAACTCTTCGCCCAGGGCACGACCGACTTCGGCGTCTCCGAGATCCCGTACGCGCTCGCCAACAGCGACAGCCCCGACCCACGACCCGCGCGTTCGTTCGCGTATGTGCCGGTCGTCGCCGGCGGCACCGCGTTCATGTACAACCTCGTCATCGGCGGCCAGCGGGTCACGAACCTGCGCCTGTCGGGGGAGGTGCTCGCCAAGATCTTCACCGGCGTCATCACGAAGTGGAACGACCCGGCGATTGCCGCGGACAACCCGAAGCTCTCGCTCCCCGCGATCACGATCGTGCCGGTCGTGCGCTCGGACGGCTCGGGCACGACCGCACAACTCACGACGTGGATGCGGTCGCAGCATCCGGAGATCTGGAATGCCTACTGCGCGAGAGCCGGTCGCACGAACTGCGGGATCACGTCGAACTACCCAGTCGTGCCCGGCTCGGCATTCCTCGCCCAGCAAGGGTCGAACCAGGTCGCGAGTACCGTCGCGAAGAACAGCTCGGTGGGGGCGATCACCTACGTCGAGGCGTCCTACGCGATCAACGCGCGCTTCCCCGTCGTGAAGATGCTCAACGCCGCGGGCTACTACAACGAGCCGACAGCGTCGAACGTTGCCGTGTCGCTGCTGGCGGCTGTGATCAACAACGACCCCACGTCGCAGGAGTATCTGACGGCCAACCTCGCCCCTGTTTACACCAACCGTGATCCACGTACCTATCCGCTCTCGTCGTACTCGTACATGATCATCCCGACCGCCCTCGAGGGGAACTTCACAGAAGACAAGGGCCTGACACTCGCCGACTTCGCTGCCTATTTCCTGTGCGAAGGTCAGCAGCAGGCCGACGTGCTCGGGTACTCGCCGCTGCCGATCAACCTCGTACAGGGTGGGCTTGATCAGGTGCAAAAGATCCCGGGAGGCAATACGGCGAACAAGAACATCGCGTCCTGCAACAACCCGACCTTCTCGCCGGACGGCACCAACAAACTCGCCAACGAGGCCCCGCAACCGCAGGCGTGCGACAAGAAGGGCGCCGACCAGTGCCTCACCGGCACGGGTGGAGCGTCAGGCACGACCAATACTGCGGGCGGCGGCAGCACGACCTCCGGTTCCGGTTCCGGCTCCGAGTCGGAATCCGACGGATCGACGGACGGCACGGGAAGCGCCCCGTCGACGACTGGCGAGGCGACCGGCCTGAGCGGGGGCGGCGACCCGGTCGTCGCGGGTGAGCCCCTCACCCTCGCGTCGAGGAATGTGCCAATCCCCAATCTCGTGTTCATGGTGCTCGCGGTCGTGCTTGCCCTCGCCGCCGTCATCTTGCCGCCGATCATCGGGCGGCGACGAGCTGCCCCGGCGCTCGCGCGCGCTGCGGGCGCCGCCACGGCCGTCCGCGGCCGAACGCTGCCTCGGGCGCTTGCTCGACCGACGGCGGCGGTCCGGTCGCTGGCAGGACGGGTCCCCCAGCTACCGAAGCCAAGTGTTCACCTGCCGTCCTGGTTTAGAAAAGTCGCTCGTGCCGAGCGACCGGACTCGGAGTCCTAACGTCATGGCCGTGTCGACCCCTCGCGACCGCTCCCCAATCCGCCGCCGGATACCCGGTCGCGTGACGTTCGCGATCCTCGGGGGAGCCGCACTCGTCGCGCAGCTTGCGGTGGTTCCGGCGGTTTCGGCCGAGGCCGCAGTCGCCGCCTCGGCTCCGTCGAGCCTCACCGTGACGTGGCTCAACGACGACTCGAGCGCCGCCGGCGATCAGCCGCCGCGCGACTCGAACAGCCCGCACTACAACGAGATGAGGAACATCTCGGTCACCGTCTCGCAGACCGAGGACATCATCGATCAGGCGATCCGGGTCGAGATCTCGGGCTTCGCCGGCACGCGCGCGGGGGGTTTCGAGGTCGTGAACGGCCAGAACTTCGTACAGGCGATGCAGTGCTGGGGAGAAGACCCCAACGCCGACGACTTCGTCGAGACCTGCCAGTGGGGCGGCCGTATCCCGGTCGTGCTCGGCAACTCGGTCTACTTCGATAACAACAACCGGGTGTCCGGATTGGATTACGATCCCTTCCGACCCACCGCCTTCGACAATCCGTTTTATACCGTCAGCGGAACCCGCGTGACGGGCAAGGGTGAGATCCGGGACGGCAAGTCATTCAGCCCGCTCCTCAGCTACTTCGGTCCGTCCACCACCAACGAGGTGCCCGTCGCGCGGATCGGAAGCGACGGCACCGGGTACTTCGACTTCGAGACCCAGTCGTCGAGCCAGGCGCCGCACATGGGGTGCGGCACGGAGGGGCACCTGCGTTGCTGGCTGGTGATCGTGCCCCGTGGCACGAAGTTCGGCGGCGACGGTCGCGCGTGCAGCGACCTCGTCGACCGCAACGGCGAGAACTACAGCTACGGCCAGACGACGCCGATCCAGGGGGGCAGCCCGGTCAACCCCAAGTGCGACTACTTCGAGAACCGCATCGTCGTGCCCCTCGACTTCACCCCGACCGGCGTGACCTGCCCGGCGGGCAGCCCTGAGTTCCGAGTCTCCGGATCGCAATTCCTGATCTCGGCGATGAGCTCGTGGCAGCCGTCGCTCTGTCAGACGGTGCGAAGCACCTTCAGCTTCGCCACCAACCCCGACTCCGTCGCTCGCGCTCAACTGCTCGACACGCGCACCGGCTCGCCCGAACTCATCTACTCGGGCTATCCGGTCAGCAGCGGGGAACTGCAGACCCCCGACGAACGCACGCTGCTCTCCCAGACGACGCTCCAGTACGCCCCGGTCGCGATCTCGAGCGTCGTGGTCGCCTACAACGCCGAGTTTGCCAACGGACGCCCGGGAACCCTGAACCTCACCCCGCGGTTGATGGCGAAGTTGCTCACCCAGTCCTACACATTCACGGTGCCGTCGAGTACCGCAGATCCAGATCGATCGGTCGCGCATCTATCGGCGCAGGCGCAGACCTACCGGTACTGGAACCAGGATCCGGACTTTCGAGCGGCCAACCCGACCAACTGGCAGTCATACGATCAGCAGAATCCCTCGCTCGTGCTCCCCGGGCCGGCTGCCGCCGACGGCATCAAGCAGGTCTGGCGCTGGATTCTTGCTGACGCGGATGCCGTCGCGTTTCTCAACGGAGCAGCCGATCCCGACGGGATGACGATCAACCCGTACTACCTGCCGAAGACGGCGACGAACACGATCCCCTGGTTCTACGACGACCTCATGAACTTCATCCCGGCGGGAACGCCGCGGATTGTCGGAGAGGTCGGTCTCGACGGCGGACCGTACAGCTTGAGTTCGGCACCTCTGGATGTCTTCCTGAAAGACGATGGCAGCCTTCTGCCCTATGTGACGTCGCAGACGAGCGGCACGACCCGGTTCGACTCGATTCAGTTCGCCCCCTATGCCCAGGACTATCTCTCTGCGGCCCGGCAGGCCTTCCGCGGGGACCCCAACTCGAAAACGTTCTGGGACGCGACCAAGCTTCAGGACGACGGCTCAATGGGTGCCTGGGTCAGCGCCGGCGTACAGGATGCCGGGGCGCGGTTCATGATCGCCGTGACCGACTCAGCGAATGCTGCGCGATACGGATTGACGACTGCGGCGATCGCTCCAGCTAACGCAAGCGTGCCCGTTGCGAGCACTCCCACCACGATGAATGCCGCGCTCGCGGCGCTCACGGCAACGACGCTCGACACGGTGCTCCAGGTGAATCCCGCGAACGTCGGAGCAGGTGCCTATCCGCTGACGATGGTGACCTACGCCGGGGTCAACCTCACGAAGTCGACGTCGTCGTCCCGGCAGACGATCGCGAACATGCTCCAACAGGTAGCGACGACGGGTCAGGTCTCGGGCACGGCGATCGGCGAACTCCCGGTCGGCTATCTCCCGCTGACCAGCACGTTGCAGGATCAGGCGAAGGCCGCCGCGTCGACGATCCTCACCTGGTCGCCCCCCAGCCCGACTCCGACTCCGACACCCAACGCCGGCTCGCAGATTCCGACCTACTCGGAGGAGGACTCGCTCGTCGACCCGACCGCCGAAGGCGGCACCGATCCGAGTGTTACGACGGGAGTCGACGAGCTGACCGGCGAACGCACGCTCGCGTCGAACGCCTCGCCCCTCGAACGTTCCGGCCTGGCGATCGCACTCGTGCTCGGCCTGATCGGCTTCATCGGTGCCCCCCTTCTCCTGCGACGGAGAGGGTACCTCTAACCCCCAGAACTCCCCTTGAGCGCCCGCTCCGACTCGAGAGGAACCCCCCCACCGTCTGGCTAAAGAGCAGTGAGGGGCTAGTCCATCAGGACTGAACTACCGGAGCAAATTACCAAACAAAGGTTGGAATCCGATGCAAAAGAACCTCAAGCTGCGCCTCGGCGCGGTCGCAGCCGTCGCGGCTGTGCTCGCCTTCGGTGCAGTCGCGCCCGCGCACGCGGACCCCTCGTCCCAGAAGCCGCTCAGCGGAACCGGGTCGGACACGACTCAGGATGTCATGAGCGGTGTCGCGAGCGCCGTCTCCGCGATCGGCTCGTACGACGCGATCGGGACGTCGACGATCACCGTCAACGGCACGACCTTCAGCCGTCCGTCGGGCTCGTCCGCGGGCGTCCGCGCGCTGAGCTCGTCGATCCGCGGAATCGCCTACGCAGGCACCGTTCTGCCGGTCGGAACGCTGCAGTGGGCGCGCTCCTCGTCGCTCGGCAGCCAGAGCGGCTCCGAACTCACTTACATCCCGTTCGCCCGCGACGCGGTCACGATCGCGATGAGCGCGTCCAGTGACTTCCCCAAGGATGTCTCGCTGGGTGCCTCGGGTCAGTCGTCGACTCTGTTCACGTTGCGCAACATCTATCTCGGCACCGTGACCTCGTTCATCGACAGCTCGGGTAACTCGATCACCATCCGCCCGCTGCTCCCTCAGGTCAACTCGGGTACTCGTCAGTTCTGGGTGAGCGCACTCGGCACGACCGAGTCGGCCCTCACGGCCGGCGGCCGCGCGACCGACCTCGGCAACACGGTGCAGGAGCACGATGGTTCCTACCTGACCACCGACGGCGACATCGCGCCGTTCTCGGTCGGGCAGTACATCGCGCAGGGTAACTACCGCACCCTGCCGACGACCGTCGTCGAGCGTCGCGGCAACATCGTGCTCGGCTCGATCGACACCATCAAGCCGATCGTCTACGACGGCACTCGCGTCGCGACCAACCCGGACTTCGGCGTGAGCCGTCTGGTCTACAACGTGGTCGAAACCCGTGCGCTCACGACGGCGACCCCGTCGGCGACCGACACGGCGATCCGTGCGGCGTTCCAGGGCGCGTCGTCGAGCGTCTGCCAGGCGACCACGCAGATCCAGCAGTACGGATTCGCGACGATCGGCTCGCAGTGCGGAAGCACCACCCTGCTTCGCGGCTACATCAACTAACTCTCCGAATCACCTCAAGTTTCACAACCAACGGAAAGAGATTCGAAACTCATGAGACTCAACAAGAAGTTCGCCTCGCTGGCTCTCGCCGGCGCGCTCGTGGCAGCCGGCCTCTCGGTCGCCTCGCCCGCAGCCGCCGACGTGATCCCCGGCACGATCACGATCACCCCGACGAGTGGTAACGCTGCTGACACGTACTTCCTCACCAGCATCGCCACGAGCGTTGGGGGCCCCGTGGGCTACCGCGCCGCCAGCACGAACCAGATCTTCCAGAATGGTGTGCTCGTCGGCAACATGTCCAACCTCCGCACCTCGTCGATGGCGTCGACCTATGGCACGAACGGTCTCGACGGTAACCCCGCGTACATGGACCGGTCGGTCACGGCGTCGAACAACTTCGTGTCGAACAAGCGCCTCAACCAGCTCCCCACGGCTGGCGGAGTCGCCCTGCAGACCGGTGAGTTCGAGCTGCGGTACTACTTCCACGCCTCGAGCACGTCGTTCGACCTCGTCAACGACAAGTACCTGACGCTGACGCTGTACTACGACGCCGCGACCGGCAACTGGGGTCCGCCTGCGGCCCCCGCCACCCCGACGAGCGTTGCGCTCACCGGGAGCACGACGGCCAACGCGGGCGAGGTCGACCTCGACGCGACGGTCGAGAACGCCGCTGGTGACACGACGCTGACCGCTGCCGCGGGCGACATCGTGTTCAAGGAAGGCGCGACCACGGTCGCAACCGTTCCCGTCGCCAACGGTGTGGCTTCGGCTCTGCTGACGGGTGTGGCTAACGGTTCGCACACCTACACCGCTGAGTTCGTCCCGAGCAACACGGTGTACTCGGGTTCGACCTCCGGGTCGGTGACGGTCCAGCTCGGCGCGCTCCAGGCGCCGGTCAGCGTTGGCTCGAACATCACGGTGGCGATCCCGACCGGTGTCGGCAACCTCTACCTGACGAGCTACTCGCAGAGTGTCGACCTCGGCACTGCGACGCGCAACGGCAGCACGCTCGACGCGTCGGGCACGCTGAACGCCGTCGTCACCGATGAGCGTCAGGTCGAATACCCGGCCTGGAACCTCAACGGCCAGGTGGGCGACTTCACCAAGGCGGGTGGCACCGTGCTCGATGGCAAGTACCTCGGCTGGACTCCGTCCGTCGCGGTCAACACCATCGGCAGCACGGCCGGCCCGGTCGTCGCTCCGGCCCCGGGTACCACCACCGGCCTGAAGGCAGTCAGCCTTCTCGCCACCGGTGCCCCGAGCTACAACGGCACGGTCACCACCGCGTCGGCGCTGCTCCTGCTCAAGGCCCCCGTGAACACGCCTGCTGGCGCGTACTCGGCGACCCTGACCCTGACGCTCATCTGACGATCGAGCGCTAGGCAGTAACCGCACATCGGCGGGTCGGGATGGCTTCGGTCATCCCGACCCGTCTGCGGTGCTTTAGGCACCCGAACATCCCCTCGGCCCCTCCCCCCTACGTACACCCGGCGTTCGCCGCCTGCTTGCCTTTACCTGATTGGCTCCCCGAATGTCCCGAACTCTGGCCCCCGCCGCCGTCGTCCTGGCGGCGTTCCTCGCGTGCATCCCGCTGGCTTCCGCCGCCGCCGCTGCCGAGCCCCTTCCGGCGATCGTCGCAGCCGACGGCCCCGTCACCTGGAGCGTCGAGCCCACCCCCACCACGGAGGGCGGCCGGCGAGCTTTCAGCTACGAAGTCGACCCGGGTACCCAGGTGCAGGACAGCTTCCTGATCACCAACGGCGGCGAGACAGAAGCCGAGTTCATCATCTACGCCACCGACGCTTTCAACGACATCGAGACCGGCAACTTCAGCCTGCTCGAGGCCGAAGATGAGCCGACCGATCTCGGCTCCTGGATCACCCCGGCGAGCGACAAGCTGACGATCGGCCCCGGGCTCCAGGCGACGGTGCCCTTCAACCTCCTCATCCCGTCGGATGCGACACCGGGTGACCACTCGGCGGGAATCGTGGCCTCAGTTCTCACCGAGACGCAACAGGACGGCTCGACGGTGGTGCTCGAACAGCGGGTCGGGGTGCGGATGTACCTCACCGTGTCGGGCGAGCCGGTCGCCTCCGTCGAGGTGCAGGGTCTGACCTCGTCGTTCACCCCGTCGCTCAATCCATTCGCCCCCGGCGAGTTGACGGTCAGCTACGAGGTGCGTAACACCGGGAACAAGCGGGTGGATGTCAATCAGGCTCTGCGCGCCTCAGGTATTTTCGGCATCCCGGTCGGAGAGGTGACTCCCGAGCCCATCATCGACCTTCTGCCGCGGCAGATCGTGCGCGTGAACGTGCGGATCAGCGGAGTCGGAGCATTGCTCTTCGCGCTTTCGGATCTCAGGCTCGAGCCAGGCGCCGTCGGAAGCGCGAAACCTGTGGAACAGCCCGACGCCGAAGCCACACCGACGCCCACGCCCGCCGACACCGCGACGAGCACCCCGACACCTGAAGCCACTGCGGATGCCGGCGGCCCGATCGATCCCGACCAGTCGGCGATCGACTACGTCGAGGTGACGGCGCAGACCGGCACGATCGCGATCACCTGGACCCTGCTCGCGCTCATCGTGCTGTTGCTCGCAGCGCTCTACCTCGCTTGGCGCTATGTCACGGGAACGCGTGAACGGATGTACGCCGCCATCGACGAGGCAGCAGCAGCTGCTCGCCAAGAGGCGCTCGCGCACCGGGACGGGACACCGACCCCATGAGATTCCCTGGTCGTGTCGCGATCGCGTCGTGCGTTGTCGTGGTGGCCTTCGCTGCGCTCCTCAGCGGGGGCAGCGCGGCGGCGCAGGGCGAGCTGACCCCGACCCCCACGGGAGCGGCTCCGATCACCGTCGTGATCCCAGGAGCGGCCACCGCGAGCCCGAGTTCCACCGCGAAGCCCAGCGCCAGTCCGTCCGGGAGCCCGAGCAGTCCTCCGAGTACGAACGGCTGCGAGGCGGGCCCGGGTCAGGCCAACGCCGACGGGTCACCGATCCCCGGCGGGGCGCCCGCGAGTGATGCCCTCGATCTGCGCTTGGACGACGATCGGGTCACGGCGGACAGCTGGGTGATCGCAACGGCATCCGGATTCCTCCCGGGGGAGTACGCCCAAGTCGTCATGTACTCGGGGGCCGTCGTGATCGGCAGCTATACGGTCGGTGCCGATGGCGCATTCTCCGCGCGGTTCCGGATTCCTGAGGACACCCCGACAGGGAACCATGTTGTCGAGGTGACCGGGTGGACCTCGGGATGCGTCGCCAACGACCAACTCACCGTCGTCGCAGGGGGCGAGGGGGGGTCCGGAGGGCTGCCCGCCAACTGGCTTTCGTTGTGGTGGGTGTTCGTCGTGCTCGGCGCCCTCTTCATCGGGCTCTTGTCGCTCGGGGTAGCGTTCCGCGGCGATATCGCGAGCTGGTTCGGCCGGGCGCCGAGCGGAGGGTCGACGGCATGACCGTGACGACCCCGAGCCCGGTTCGACTGCCGTTCTGGCTGCGCAAGCCGCCGACGACACGACGTATCCGCAAGCCGGCGCTGACCCCCGCCGAGCCGCGCTGGTGGATCGGAGTGATCTGGCTCGTCTTGTCTGCACTCCTGCTGGGCTTCGTTGCGCACGTCACGCTGGTCGGATCGCTCCAGCATGCCCGCTCGCAGCAGACGCTCTACCAGGAACTCCGCTCGAGCCTTGCCCTCGCGACCTCGCCGCTGGGCCAGCTGGATGTCGATGGCGTGCTGGTACCCGATGGGACTCCGATCGGCGTGCTCTCGATCCAGACCGACGACGTCAGCATCGAGGAGGTCTTCGTGCAGGGCACGACAGGCGGCGTGCTGACCGCGGGTCCCGGCCACCGTCGAGACACCGTGATGCCCGGTCAGGAGGGTACGAGCATCCTGATGGCTCGTCAGGCCACCTACGGCGGACCGTTCGGCTACCTGGCGGCCCTCGAGCCGGGCGATCTCATCCGCGTCACCACCGGACAGGGCGTCGCGAAGTACGAGGTCTTCGGGGTGCGCCGCGAGGGCGAGTTGCTCCCGCAAGCGCTCGCGAACGGCGAAGGCCGGCTCGAGCTGATCACTGCCGATGGCAGCCCGCTGCTGCCCGCAGGAACGCTTCACATCGACGCGGAACTCGTCAGCTCCGTGCAAGAGACCCCGGCTCCCGTGCTTACGAAAGAGGTGCTGAGCTCCGCGGAGCAGGCGATGGCCGGAGATCCGAGCGGCTGGCTCCCCACCCTGTTCTGGGCGCAGCTCCTGATCGTCGCGGCCGTCGCCACCCGCTGGGTGCGCTCCCGGTGGGGGATGTGGCAGACCGCGACGATCGCAGTCCCGATTTTGGTCCCCCTTGCGGCGGCAACCTCGAACGCCGCGATGACCCTTCTTCCCAACCTGCTCTGACACCCGGAGGTACCGATGAGCACAGATACCGCAACGACCGACTTGCTGGTCGCTGATGACGTCCCGAGCGCGGACTACCCCCCGCCGGCCCCCGAGTCGCTGATCGAGGCGACCACACCGCTCGCGGTGCTCGAAGCGCGCGCGGTTTCGGCCTGGTTCGGGGACCGGAAGGTGCTCGACCGCGTCGACCTCACCATGCAGGCGGGCAAGATCACGGCGCTCATCGGTCCGTCGGGGTGCGGCAAGTCGACGTTCCTGCGCATCCTCAATCGGATGCACGAGATGGTGCCCTCGGCGTCGCTTGCCGGGGAAGTATTGCTCGACGGCGAGGACATTTACGGTGCGAGCCGCCGCCTCACCCAGGCGCGACGCGACATCGGCATGGTCTTTCAGAAACCCAACCCCTTCCCCGCGATGTCGATCTACGACAACGTCGTCGCCGGACTGAAGTTGACGGGTACCAAGGCCAACCGCGCGAGCAAGGACGACTTGGTCGAGTCGTCGCTCGTCAAGGCCGGACTGTGGAAGGAGGTGCGAGACCGACTCCGTCAACCCGGCGGTGGCCTCTCCGGCGGCCAGCAGCAGCGTCTCTGTATCGCACGGTCGATCGCCATTCGACCCCGCGTGCTGTTGATGGACGAGCCCTGCTCGGCGCTCGATCCCACCTCGACCCGGGTGATCGAGGAGACGATGATCGACCTCGCTCGCGAGGTGACGATCGTGATCGTGACGCACAACATGCAACAGGCGCAGCGGGTCTCCGACAATTGCGCCTTCTTCCTCGCCGCGCAGGGCACGCCCGGCGCGATTGTCGAGCAGGGGCCGACCGGGAAGTTGTTCTCGACCCCGGAGGATTCGCGCACCGAGGACTACGTCAACGGCCGCTTCGGTTGAGACAGCGCGCCGCTCGTGGATGCGACTGACGAGGCGGTCTTCGCGGCCTACCATCGACAGGATCGCTCTCGTAAGACGCTCCAGCTGATGGCGGGGGCTGTCACCCTCTTCGCCGGGGTGACCTTGGTGGCGCTACTCGGAAGCGCCGGATCCGCGGCGACCGTCGTCGCTCAGACCCCGCTCGCGGTGCCCACCGCGACCGCCGAGCCGACCGCGACCCCGGCGGTCGTCGCGGTGGCTTTGCCTGCCCCGGCCGCCGATGTCGTCCCATCGGTGGCGCCGGCCCCTATCGACGACGGACCCTGGCGCATCGCGATCGATACTTCCGGATATCAGGCCGAACTCGACGCGTGCCTCTGGGTGCGGATGGACCTCGGCGCTGTCGCGCCGATCGTCGGCGCTCACACCTCGTGTGGCGGATCGGTCATCCTTGAGATGGCGACCGGCGACCCCGTGGTGCTCACAGGCACGGGACTCGACGGCGCTTACCTGGTTGCCGACTCCCGCGACGCCGAAGTCGGGGCAGTCGCGGCGACCGCGACCGCAGGCCTCACGGCCGACGTCATCCTGCAGACGTGCTATCCAGGAGCGGACGGCCGGGTGCGCCTCGTCGCCCTGGTTCTTGGGCAAGACAGTTAGACGCCGCCACCGCCACCTCCACCGCCACCGCCACCCGACGAACCGCCGCCACCGCCGCCACCGCTCGACGACGACCCCGACGAGCTGGAGTACGACGTCGAGACGTTCGACGACAGCGATGCCAGACCCGCCGAGAAGGCGCCGATGTGGAATCCCGTCGAGCCGGAGTACCAGTCCGGCGGGTTCGTGTCGTAGTACTTGCCGATCTCTTGCGCCCACTCCTTCTCGAGGCCGAAGATCACGGCGTAGGGCAGCAGCTTCTCGTAGATCTTGATGATCGCCGTCGTGTCGGAGGTGCTGACCCGCTCGGCCCCCGAGACGCTCTGCAGCATCTGCAACCGGTCGGCTTCGGCGACGCGGATGAACTCGCGCAGGCCATCGAGGTGCTCCTTCAGCTCCGCCCCCTTCGTCGTGAGCGGGCGGCGGCGGGTGAGGATGCCGGCGGCGAAGATCGCGATCCACGGCACGGCGTTCAAGCCGACGACCCCGGTGATGATCGAGATCTCGCTTTCGCCGCCGAAGATCGTCTGGACGATGAGCAGGATGCCGGCGAGCACCATCGACCCGACGACGATGAGCATCGGCCGCCAGGACGGCTTGCGTCGCAGCCCTCCCGCCTCGGCCTCCCGCTCGATCGACTTGGTGAGCGCGACGACCTGCTGCCCGAGCACGGTGTCGCCCTTGGTCAGCCAGCGCACTTCACCGCTGGCGTCGGCCTCCGGTGGGGGTGTGCTGCCGCCGAGCGACAGCAGGTTCTTGAGCCCGGGAAGGAGGCCGCCCATCGAGAACGGGTTGATCGAGAACAGGGCACCCATCACGCGTTGCTCATCGGGGGCGAGATCGGCGCTCGACAGTTTCTGCACGCCGAAGACCTTGCTGAAGCCCTGATCGTGTTCGATGATGCGCAGGTTCTTCTGCACCGCGAGGTCGACGATCGTCGCCGCCATGCCCTTCTTCGGGTGGCCGGCGATGTTCGCCGCGAGCATCATGCTGAGCCCAGCCGGCGGCTCGTATTGGGCGATGACGATGCCGCGCCCCTTGGCGTCGCGCCAGAAGACGAACCGCACGACGAGCGCGAAGATCAGCCCGAACAGCACGAGCGCAGCCGCGAGGAGCGCCAGGATCGGCACGTACGCCCAGAACGGAGCGCCCGCGAAGGTGCCCTGCTCGAAACTGATCGCCATGGTCATGTTCTGGTACGAGAACAGGTCGCTCACGGTCGCGCTGAACTCGCCGTCACCGTCGTTGTCGATCTCACACTGATCGCTGGTTCCGTCGTAGCCGTAGTAGCAGAACGCCTCGCCGGTGAGAGCGGGCACGAGGTCGGCGTGCACGTGAACGGTCGCGCTGACTTCGCCGAACGGTTGCGCCCAGCCGGTGCCGTTCGTGTCCCTGTAGAACTCGTCGCGGGTGACGCCATCGGCGAGGTCGGTCGAGGTCGCCGTGACGTCGGACTGCGTGTATTCGATGACGTAGGTCTGCTCGCCGTGGACGTACTGCCCCTGTGGTACCGCGATCGTGAGCATCGTGAACTCACCCTCGACCGAGCGCTCGAACGAGCGGGGTACGCCGTTCCCGTCGGTGACCGACACGATGTCGATGCCGGTGCTGTGCCCCTTGTAGTCGCTCACCAGCGCACGGCGGATGCCGCGGTTCTGGTCGTACTCGGGGAACACGGCGACCAGAGTCTCGACCGTGTGCAACTGCGAGCGGCCCCCGCCGTCGCGAGAGAGTTCGTACACGGCGTCGAACGACGCGAACTCGAAGTCGTCGACCCCCCTCCCGGCCGCGTCGAGCGCGACGACCGCCGGAGCCTCGGGATCGTCGGGCGTGACGGCGAGAACAGGGGAGGTGCCGGTGGCGATGAGGATGAGCGTTCCGACGGCAACGAGAAGGGCGCGAGCAGCGCGAGGTGCGTTCACGTCGCGAGCGTAGCGGGGCTGTCGGCCTTCCGTCGATGGTCTCGGTGCGGGGCCGAGCAGCGGTCGTCTAGTCCTCCACAGGGTCGTTCTGTGCGACTTATCCTGAGAATGGTTCGTCTACCTAGTACATACGTTCGAAGGTTGCTTCAATGGAGATATGTCGCCTTCCGCCCCCGCCGTCACTTGGCTCGGCGCTGACCCGCGTGTGCTCGACGATGACGCACTGCTGACGGGGGCGCGTGAGTTGGGTGAGTTGCGGCGGCTGGTCGAGGCGTCGCTGGGGTCGTTCGCGGCGGAGGTGAAGCACCGCTCCCGTCGGCAAGACGGTTTCGGGGGTCTCGCGCAGCGGCTGGGTGCCGGCACTCCGGAGAAGCTGGTGGAGCAGGTGTCGGGGGTGTCGAAGCGTGAGTCGCAGACGCTGGTGCGGGTCGGGGAGCTGCTGACGGTGGATGCCGACCCGTGGCTGGCTGCGGTCGGCACCGGCGTCGCGGCCGGGCGGGTGTCGATCGTGAAGGCCGACGTCATCAAGAGCGGCCTCGGGGCACCTTCTGAGGATGTCGCGGCGGATGATCTCGCCGACGCCGCCGCCCGATTGGTTGCTCTCGCTCCGTCAATGTCGGTGGAGAAGCTTGCGGCGCGGGCACGGGAACTGCGCGACGACCTCGACAGCGCCGGGGTCCGCGATCGGGAGCGGATGCTGCGCGACAAGCGGTACCTCACTCTCACTCCTCTCACCAACGGCATGACCCAACTCTCCGGGCTGCTCGACCCCGCGTCTGCTGCCATCGTGTCTGCCGCCTACGACGCTGCGACGTCGCCCCGCCGCGGCGGACCCCGGTTCACCGACGACGCATCGAAGGAACGGGCCGAGAAGCTGGTCGCCGATGAGCGCAGTCTCGGGCAGATCTCCCTGGACACCTTCGTCGACCTCATCCGCATCGGCACCGAGGTCGACCCCGGCCGTCTGCTCGGCGCTCGCCGTCATGCGGTTCGGGTGCTGGTCACCGACCAAGACCTGCGCGAACGCCGCGGACCGGCGTTCCTCCAAGACCAGACCGAAGCGATCTCGATCGCCACCGCCGAGCAGCACGTCTGCGACACCGGCATCGTGCCCATCCACTTCACCGACGACGGCGAACCGTTGAGGTTGGGGGTCACCCGTCGCCTCTTCTCGTCCAAGCAGCGCGACGCGCTCGCCGCCCGCGACGGCGGATGCCGCTTCCCGAACTGCGAACGCCCCGCGTCCTGGTGTGAGGCCCATCACCGGATTCCGTGGAAAGAGGGCGGACCGACCGACACCCGCGACGGCGTCCTGCTCTGCCGACACCACCACATGCTCGTCCACGACAACGGCTGGGCCATCGACCGCCACCCGGTCCACGGACTTGTCGCCATCCCACCCCGCAGCATCGACCCCGCCCAACGACCGATTCCGATGCCCGCCCGATCCCGCGCCGCCCAACGACTCACCGCCACCGCGAGGGTCCGAAGATAGGCGGCCACCGGCGGCTACCGCTTCACGGCGAGACCGCATGCCTTCACCCCACTTCGGTGCCTACCCGAGGGGGCCGCTAGGAGCATGTCGATGTCCGCGTCGACCCGCATCGCCGGACTCGGGGTGCACCTTCCCGAGCAGGCGAGGGCGACGACCGAGACCGAGCGGCGCCTCAGAGCCGAGAAACCCCGGCATGCGCCTGGCGACCGGTCTCATCTCCCGCATGACGGGGCTGGTCACCCGCAGCGCTTCACGGATGGCGTCATCCCGATGCTGCGGCATCGCCAGCAGCCGGTGCTGTTCCCCCGAGTCGAACAGTAGGCGGCGGTGCGCGCCATCGCGGAGGCGGCCGTCTGGGTTCCGGCGACCATGAGCAGCGTGGAGAGGCCCTGCGTCTCCTGCACGGTGAGGCCGATTTCGCGACAGCGACCAATGATCGTGTCGGGATGCACCGCGCCAAAAGCTCCCCCGATGTGACCGGTGAGCCGCTCGACGATCTCGCGGGCGATGGCAACTTTCGCCGGTGGCAGCGTCGTGTCGGCGATCGTGCCGAGAGCAATGGATGCCAGCTCTTCACCGGTCGCGAAGATCTCGCGGAAGGCGTCATCCCCGCGGCCGGTGTCGACGGGAAGGCCGAGCAGCGTCACCACCATGTGCCCGACGAGCACCCGCGACAGGTCGGCGAGGTCGAGTTCTTCGCCGGCCTCGATGCGGTCCGCGACCGCCACCCGAGCGTCCCACGCCCGGGACACGAATTCCGCTGAGGTCCTCTCGGTGAACAGCTCGCGGCTGCGCGTACGGAGGTCGTGGTGGCCGGGTCCGTCGAAGAGGTCGTACCCCCAGTCGCCCAGGATCAGCGCCCAGAGGTGGCCGACGCCGCCTTCGGAGAGCAGGGTCAGGTGCTGGGGGTCGTTGAGCGGGGCGCGTGCCGTGAACGGCTCGGTGGTAATCCAGCCGAGACCCGGTATCCGCATGAGCGGGTTCGCGAATTGGCCGAGCCAGTTGAGCACGGGTAGGGCGGCCCGCGCCGCACTCAACAGCCGGTGCTCCCTCAGCGGGGCAGACTGATCCTCGGCCACCGGCATGCATCGAGTCTGCCGGTGGCGCGGGGCTCAGTCGTCGAAGTCGAGACTCAGCTTCCGCAGCAGGCCGCTGAGGCGCTCCTGGTCGACGCGGGAGAGCCCCGCGAGCATGTCGGCCTCCTCGGCGACGAGCACTGAGATCGCGGCATCCACCTGCTGTCGGCCCGCCGCGGTCATGACGACGAGCACACCGCGGCCGTCGTGCGGATCGGTGCGACGCTCGACGAGGCCGCGCTCGACGAGCCGGTCGATGCGGTTCGTCATCGTGCCGCTTGAGACGAGCGTCTGCTGAAGCAGTGCCTTCGGGCTCAGTTGCGACGGTGCCCCGGCGCGTCGTAGCGCGGCGAGAACGTCGAACTCCCATGGCTCGAGGTCGGATGCCGTGAACGCCGAGCGGCGCGACCGGTCGAGGTGTCGGGCCAGCCGATCTACCCGCGACAGCACCTGCAGCGGCGCGAAGTCGATGTCGGGCCGCTCACGGGACCAGGCATCAACGATGCGGTCGACTTCGTCGGAAGCAGGCATCCGTCCATTATCGTTGCGCGCTGGAGCAATACAGCGGAGGCGATTTCTCACCTCCGCTGCGACGCCAGCGCCGATCGCCGTCTCAGTGATCGGTCTCGGCCTGGCAAGCTAGTTCGGTGCCCCGGAAGTCCGGGACGATCCGCCTTGGTGTAACGGCAGCACGACGGCCTTTGGAGCCGTTAGGTCCAGGTTCGAATCCTGGGGGCGGAGCCAGCTTGATCAGTCGACCCCCGATGAGTCGGCTGCCGAGGACTCACCCGGGCGCTGGCCCCCGTAGGCTCGTCGGGTTCACCGTTCTTCGACGAGGAGTGCGCCGATGGCCATCGCGACGATCAACCCGTTCACCGGTTACACCGAGCAGACGTTCGAGCCGCATGACGAGGCCGAGGTCGAGCGTCGGATCGCCGCCGCCGAATCCACTTTCCTCGCGTTGCGTTCGACGACGTTCGCCGAACGTGCCGAGTGGATGAGGGCGGCCGCCCAGCTTCTCGAAGACGATGTCGACCAGGTCGCCCGTCTCATCACGGTCGAGATGGGGCGGCCGATCAAAGCCGCCCGCGCCGAGGTGCTGAAGAGCGCGAAGGGAATGCGCTACTACGCGGAGCACGCTGAGGAGTTTCTCGCCCCCGAGGCGCTCGCCGACCCGGCTGCGGTGAACGCCTCGGCGGCCGGGACCCGGTACGCGCCGATCGGCATCGTGCTCGCGGTCATGCCGTGGAACTACCCGCTCTGGCAGGTGCTCCGGTTCGCAGCACCGGCGCTGATGGCGGGCAACACCGGTCTGCTCAAGCACGCCTCGAACGTTCCGCAGGCCGCCCTCTACCTCGACACCCTGTTCGAGCGCGGCGGGTTTCCGGCTGGAGCGTTCCACACGCTGCTCATCCCGGCATCCGGCGTCGAACGAGTGCTGCGCGACCCTCGGATCAAAGCCGCCACGCTCACCGGCTCCGAGCCCGCGGGGCGCTCGTTGGGGTCGATTGCCGGATCCGAGGTGAAGCACGTGGTGCTCGAACTCGGCGGCTCCGATCCCTTCATCGTTCTGGCCACCGCGGACCTCGACGCGGCCTCGACAGTCGCTGTCACCGCCAGGAACCAGAACAACGGTCAGTCCTGCATCGCCGCGAAGCGGTTCATCGTGCACACGGATGTCTACGACGAATTTTTGCGCCTGTTCACCGACAAGGTCGAAGCGCTGACGGTCGGAGATCCGCTCGACGAGTCGACCGATGTCGGGCCCCTCGCGACCGAGTCGGGCCGAGCCGAACTCGCCGAGCTGGTGGTGGACGCCACCACGAAGGGCGCCACGGTGCTGACCGGCGGCACGGTGCCGGAGCGTCCCGGGTGGTTTTACCCGCCGACGGTGATCGAGGGCATCACCCCCGAGATGCGACTGCACCTCGAGGAGGCGTTCGGCCCGGTCGCATCGGTCTACCGGGTCGCCGACCGCGACGAGGCGCTCGCCGTCGCCAACGGCACGACGTTCGGCCTCAGCTCTGCCGTCTGGACGAACGATCCCGACGAAGAGGAGTGGTTCATCCAGAATCTCGACGCCGGTGCTGTGTTCGTCAACGGCATGACCATTTCGTATCCGGAGCTGCCGTTCGGCGGGGTGAAGGATTCCGGGGTCGGGCGCGAGCTCGCTGCAGCGGGCATCCGCGAGTTCTGCAACCTCAAGACGGTTTGGAAGGGCTGAGCTTGAGGTCTTGTCCTGATGCGTCGCGTCGGTGAACTCCGTTCGGCCGCTCGGCGGGGGACAATGGCGGCATGACTGATTCGCGGCTCGCCATCGTCGTCCTCGCCGCCGGGCAAGGCACCCGGATGAAGTCATCCCGGCCCAAGGTGCTGCACGACCTCGCGGGAGTGCCGCTGCTCGGGCACGTGCTCGCGACGGCCCGGGAACTCGCCGCAGCCCATGTCGTCGCGGTGGTGCGGCACGAGCGTGACCTCGTTGCGGCAGCCGTCGCCGAGTTCCTGCCCGACGCGCTCGTCGTCGACCAGGACGACATCCCGGGTACCGGTCGGGCGGTCGAGGTCGCAATTGCCGCGCTGCCCGACGACTTCGAGGGCGACGTCGTCGTCATCTCGGGGGATGTGCCGCTGCTCGACGCCGGCACGATCGCCGGGCTGCTCGAAGGCCATCGCCGGGCGGCCGCCGCCGCGACTCTCTTGTCGGCGATCGTCGACGACGCGACCGGCTACGGACGAATCGTGCGGGATTCCGACGGCGCCCTCATCCGCATCGTCGAGCACGGCGACGCGGCCGACGATGAACTCGCGATCAGCGAAGTCAACTCGGGCACCTACGTATTCACCGTCGCCTCATTGCGAACCCAGCTGCCGCAACTCGCGACCGCGAACGCTCAGGGCGAGCGGTATCTCACGGATGTCGTCGGCCTCCTGCACGCGGCTGGTGAGGCGGTCGAGGCGGTGCCGGCTCGCGACGCCTGGGTCGTCGAGGGCATCAACGACCGGGTGCAGCTCGCGCGCGCTGCTGCCCGCCTCAACGCGATGATCGTGCGCGGCTGGCAGCTCGCTGGTGTGACGGTGTACGACCCCGCGACAACCTGGATCGACCTGCGAGCGACCCTGGCCGAAGACGTCGAACTGCTGCCGAACACGCACATCGGGGGGTCGACGACCGTGGCCCGCGGCGCCCGCATCGGTCCCGACACGACCCTCGTCGACTGCGAGGTGGGTGAGGATGCCGTCGTGAAACGCACAGATGCCACCCTCGCGGTGATCGGCAAGGGGGCGACCGTCGGACCGTTCGCCTACCTCCGGCCCGGCACCGAACTCGGTGAGGGCGGCAAGATCGGCACCTACGTCGAGACCAAGAACGCGAAGATCGGCGCCGGGGCGAAGGT
>NZ_JANMSQ010000100.1:0-1692 GCF_031389465.1 Pseudolysinimonas sp. | reverse complement strand
CGGAGCTCTCTCCAGCCGCGCCGTCCAGGCGATCACCGCCAGCAGGCCGGCCGCTATGAGGAGGAGCGTCGAGGAGTACCACGTGGGCACGTTCAGTTCACGGTTGAGCATGAACAGGTCCGCGAACGTGTCACGTCCCGGGAAGTCGGGCAGCAGGTGGACGCTGACCAGCGCCCCCAGCCCAGCCAACGAAAGGAGCACGACGCCGGCGCCAAGCACCCAGGCAGTGACGCCCGAGAGACGCAGGATGCTGCGATTCTCCTCTGACCGCTCGGGGCCGTGCGCCCCCATCGCGAATGTCACGAGCGACGCGTCCGGCGCGTTCCGCGAGTAGGCTCTCGATCGCCATGTGCCTTCCGAGCCATGCAGCACCTCCAAGCCACGCGGTCGTCGTGACCCTCACTGGCGGGCGACTCCGGCCGATCCTTGACCGTACCACGTGCAAGCGGTGTCCTGGTCCCCGCGCGGTCGCACGGCAGCGCCGGGGCAAGAAGGCGACGCGCTGTACCATGGCGGCCGACGACGGTACGGTGAATGCCACGCTGGGTCGGCACGCGGGGGAAGGCGGTCGGACGCTGGATCACCTTCGAGGCATCGTCAACGAACCGTTCAAGGTGGTCGTCTGGGCGTACTACGCGTGGCGATTCGTCGTCGCCCGCGTCGTCCGTGGTGAGTCCGGCACGGTGTACTTCGTTCCTGACCAGCCCCTGATCGTCTACTCGATCTGGAAGATCTGTCGAGAGCTCGGGCTTCGAATCACATCCGACGACACGGCAGACTGCGTGGCCGCCGTCAGCTGGGACGATGCCACGTTCAACCGATACCGGCCGGCGCGGCCGCCCTGCGCATCCGGACGCCTCATCAACGAGCGGTGCGTCGATATCAGCAAGACCAAAGTCGAGGATGCCTCACTCGCGACGTTCGGCTACGGGCTGGCGATCGATCCCCGGTCCTTCGTCGGACCCTACGTTCGAAAGTCAGACGAGAACGCCCTCCACGACGGCATCGTGATCGAGAGCGCGCGCGATCCCGAGCCGGGCATCGTCTATCAGCGCCTCGTCAACACTGTCGCGGGCGACGAGCGGGTCCTGGACCTTCGAGTTCCCATCATGGGCCGGCGCATCCCGCTCGTTTATCTGCGCCATCGGGACGTGAAGGAACGCTTCACGCAGCTCCACGACTGCGTCGAGGTCTGCCCGACCGATAGGGTCCTGACGGATCAGGAGGTCGCCACGCTGCTCGCCTTCTGCGCTGCGATCGGCCTGGACTTCGGCGAGCTCGACGTTCTCCGGGATTGCGACGACGGGCGCCTCCACGTCGTCGACGCCAACAAGACGCCAGCGGGTCCGCCGAAACACATCCGCTGGTGGGATGGCGTGCGGGCGATCGGGATCCTGGCCAGGGCGTTTGACGAGGAGTTCCTCGCCGGTCGCGGGTGAAGGCGCGGCTAGATCGAGTCACCCCTGAGCTGAACTAGCGATCGGCCGTTCCACGATCTCGACAGCGCCGCCGACGGTGCTGGCGAAGGGCGGCTGACATCGACGTCGCCCTGCGATGGGCCGAGCCTGACGATCAGCAGAACGGCGATCGCGAGCACGATCACCAGCGCAAGAGCGACCCTCTCGGGGCCGACTGCCGAGGCGATCTTCCAACGGAGGGAGTACGGGTCTCCCTGGTCGACTCTCATGCCCG
>NZ_JANMSQ010000099.1:0-9314 GCF_031389465.1 Pseudolysinimonas sp. | reverse complement strand
GAGCGAAGTCGGCGACCTTACCGGTGACGCGGTCATCGAACCGTGCGCCGAGGGCGACGATGAGGTCGCTCTCCTGCAGGGCGAGCACCGCCGGCACCGTGCCGTGCATCCCCGGCATGCCGAGGTGGTGGGGGTGCGAGTCGGGGAACGCGCCGCGCGCCATGAGCGTCGTGACCACCGGCAGCCCGGTGCGGTCGGCGAGCTTCAGCAGCTCCTTGTGGGCTTCGGCGCGCACGACACCGCCACCCACATAGAGCACCGGACGCGTCGATTCGAACATCAGCTCGGCGGCGGCGGTGATCTGCTTGCCGTGCGCCTTGGTGACCGGCCGGTAGCCAGGCAGCTCGAGCTTCGGCGGCCAGGAGAAAGTCATCGAACCCTGTTGGGCATCCTTGGTGATGTCGACGAGCACGGGGCCCGGTCGTCCGGTCGAGGCGATGTGGTACGCCGACGCGAGCGCCGCCGGCACGTCTTCGGCCCGCTTCACCAGGATCGAGTGCTTGGTGATCGGCATCGTGATGCCCACGATGTCGACCTCCTGGAAGGCATCCGTTCCCATCGAGGTGGAGAACACCTGGCCGGTGATCGCCAGCAGCGGCACCGAGTCCATGTAGGCGTCGGCGATCGCCGTCACCAGGTTGGTCGCGCCGGGGCCGGAGGTCGCGATCGCGACACCGACCTTTCCGGAGGCCGCGGCGTAGCCCTCAGCCGCGTGGCCGGCGCCTTGCTCGTGGCGCACCAGGATATGGCGGATCGTCGTCGACGCCATCAGCTCGTCGTAGAACGGCATGATCGCGCCGCCCGGGAGTCCGAAGACGTCGGTCACGCCGAGCTTCTCGAGTGAGGCGAGAATGGCGCCCGAACCGGTCATGACGTTCTTGGCAGGCTGGGCCGGGTCGCGCGGGGGGGCAGCGGGTGAAGCATCCGCAGTCATGATGTGTCCTTAGAAGGCTCAGGCCTGAGAGAAGCGATGGATGTCTGAAGCGCTGAAGTTACCCGGTGACCGCACCCTCGGCGGCCGAGTGTACGAGCTTGGAGTACTTCGCGAGAACGCCACGGGTATAGCGCGGAGGCAAGGGAGCCCAGCCGGAACGGCGGCTCTCCAACTCGGTCGGATCGACTTCTAGGTCGATCGACCGGGCTGCGATATCGACCCGTATCAGATCACCATCGCTGACGAAGGCGATCGGACCTGCGTCCACTGCCTCCGGGGCGATGTGGCCGATGCACAGGCCGGTTGTGCCGCCTGAGAATCTGCCGTCTGTCAATAGTAGGACATCTTTTCCGAGCCCCGCGCCCTTGATGGCGGCGGTGATAGCGAGCATCTCGCGCATCCCGGGGCCGCCCTTCGGGCCTTCATAGCGGATGACGACGACATCGCCGTGCTGGATCTCGCCGGCCGCAAGGGCATCCATGGCGGCACGCTCACGTTCGAACACGCGTGCCGGGCCCTCGAACACGGCGGCGTCGAAGCCGGCCGTCTTCACGACCGCACCTTCCGGGGCCATCGTGCCCTTGAGGATCGTGAGACCGCCGGTCGCGTGGATCGGCTTGTCGAGGGGCTTCAACACCTCACCGTCGAGCGGGGGGAGATTCAGCTCCTCGAGGTTCTCGCGCATCGTCTTGCCGGTCACCGTCATGACGTCGCCGTGCAGGAGGCCGGCATCTAGCAGGGCCTTCATCAGCACGGGAACGCCGCCGCGGCGGTCGACATCGTTCATGACGTACTTGCCGAACGGCTTGAGGTCGCCGATGTGCGGCACCTTCGCGCCGACCCGGTTGAAGTCGTCGAGGTCCAACTCGACCTCGGCCTCGTGCGCAATCGCCAGCAGATGCAGCACGATGTTGGTCGAACCGCCGAGCGCCATGCCCACCGCGATGGCGTTCTCGAACGCCTCCTTGGTGAGGATCTGCCGAGCGGTGATGCCCTTATTCAGCAGGTTGACGACGGCTTCACCCGAACGGTGCGCGTACATGTCGCGGCGACCGTCGGAGGCGGCGGGAGATGCCGAGCCGGGCAGCGAGAGCCCGAGCGCCTCGGCGACCGACGCCATCGTGTTGGCGGTGTACATGCCACCGCACGCCCCCATGCCGGGCGCGAATGCGCACTCGATGCGGTGGGCATCCTCGCGGCTCATCGTGCCGGCCAGCACGCCACCGACCGCCTCGAAGGAGTCGATGATCGTGATGTCCTTCTCGGTGCCGTCGCTCAGCTTCACCCAGCCCGGAGCGATCGAACCGGCGTAGAGGAAGACGGATGCCAGGTCGAGTCGAGCCGCCGCCATCAGCATGCCCGGGATCGACTTGTCGCACCCGGCGAGCAGCACCGAACCGTCGAGCCGCTCAGCCTGCATGACGACCTCGACGCTGTCGGCGATGACCTCACGCGACACGAGCGAGAAGTGCATCCCCTCGTGACCCATCGAGATGCCATCGCTCACCGAAACCGTGCCGAACTGCAGCGGATACCCACCGCCGGCGTGCACGCCCTCCTTCGCCGCGCGGGCGAGGCGGTCGAGGCTCAGGTTGCAGGGCGTGATCTCGTTCCACGAACTGGCAATGCCGATCTGCGCCTTGTCCCAGTCGGCGTCGCCCATGCCGACCGCGCGAAGCATCCCGCGGCTCGTGGTGGCTTCAATCCCGTCGGTGACGGTGCGCGACCGCGGTTTGTGGTCGATCGCGGGCACGCCATTCGAAGGCTGTGTTTCCGGCATGTGACGAGGGTACCGCCCGCCCGAACGGGTCGCTGCGCGAGGGGTGACACTGGCTTAGATGGAGCCCGGCGCGGTTGGACCCACGTCGATCTCCGTCTGGGCGCGCGCGGCTCCATCTAAGCGAGCGTTACATCGGGGTCAGTGACCCGAGCGGTCGGAGTCGACTCCCGCGTCGGGGCCTTCGTCGAGGGTCGTCAGCGCCGCCATGTCGTCGGTCGAGAGCTCGAACGAGAAGAGGTCGAGGTTCTCGGCGAGTCGGGCCGGGTCGCTGCTCTTCGGGATGACGACGAGCCCCTGCTGCACGTGCCAGCGCAGCACGACCTGGGCCGGGGTGCGACCGAGGCGTTCCGCCACCGCGACGATCACCGGTTCGGCGAGCAACGACCGCACGCCGCTTCCCCCGCCGAGCGGACTCCACGACTGGGTCACGATGCCGTGAGTGTCGTCGCAGGCCCGCTGCTCGAGCCGCGTGATCGCCGGGCTGATCTGGATCTGGTTGACCGCAGGCACCACCGAAGTCTCGGCGATGAGGCGGTCGAGATGGGCGGGCTTGAAGTTCGAAACGCCGATCGCGCGGGCCAGGCCGTCGGCGTGCAGCTTCTCGAAGGTGCGCCAGGTCGAGACGTACTCGTCGCGCTGCGGCAGCGGCCAGTGGATGAGCAGCAGATCCACGTAGTCGGCGCCGAGCCGCTCCAGAGCAGCGCGCAGACCATCGATGGCCCGATCGTCGCCCTGGAATGTGCCGTCGAGCTTGGTCGTGACGAACAGCTCCTCGCGCGGCACACCGGAACGACGGATGCCGTCGCCGACGCCCGCCTCGTTGCCGTACTTGGTCGCGGTGTCGATGTGCCGGTAGCCGACCTCGATTCCGGCGGCCACCGCATCCGCCGCTTGCGCGTCGTCGAGCGGCCAGGTGCCCAGCCCGACCTGTGGGATGCTCGCGCCGGTGTTCAGGGGGATCGCGGGGATGCTCATCCCGCCATCCTCTCCGATGCGGCTCTACTGTTCGTGAACGTCGCCTTCGCGGAAGGTCGCGAGGGTCTTCAGCACGAGCGCGACCTCCTCGGGCCCGGCGACGCGGAACGCGGCTTCGGTCGCACCCGAGCCACTCTTCACGCCGACGTCGTGCGACAGCAGTGCCGCGAAGGCATCCTCGTCGGTCACGTCGTCGCCCGCGTAGAACACGGCATCCGCGGCGGTGTAGCGGCGCAGGTGCTCGACGGCTTCACCCTTCGTCGTCGAGCGGACGGCGAACTCGAGCACGTTCTTGCCGTGCCGCACGGTCAGGTTCTCGATCTCGGCCTGCGCCTCCGATAAGGCGACGAGGTGCGCGAGGCGCGAGTTGTCGTCGGTCGCGAGGCGGGTGTGGAGGGCGAAACCCGCAGGCTTGGATTCGAGCCAGACCTGATCGATCGCGTCGGCGACCTCACCGAGCACCTCGTGCAACACCTCGACCTGCTCGATTTCGGCGGTGTCGAGGCTCACTCGGTCGCCAGGGTCGTCGAGCCGTAATTCGATCCCGTGCGATCCAACGAGCAGAACGCTGTCGGGGAGGTCAGACACGTCGATGAGACTGCGCAACGCGCGACCCGACACGAGCGCGACCCGAGTGTTCGGCAGCTTCATCAGAGCGAGCACCGCCTCCCGCGCCTCCGGGATCGCTCGGGCCTGCTCGGGGGAATCCACTTCGGGGGCGAGAGTGCCGTCGAAGTCGAGAGCCACCAGAAGTCGACGGGTGCGGGCGAGCTCGCGGAGCGCTCCGACGAGCGACGACTGGAGGGGGGCCGCGGAGGCGCGGTGCCGGGGTTCGTTCACGGCTTCGGGACGCGCTCGACGGTCCACTCGAGGTCGCCGAGAGGGTCGAGATCGGCACCGAGTCGGTCGATGCCACCGTTTGCGTCACTCAGGGTGCGCAGGAAGCTGCGCGACCAGTGGCCGACATCGTTTTCCCGCACGCGCTTCCGCAGGGAACGCATACGCTTGCGACGCTCGGCGCGCGGCATGTCGACGGCCTGCATGATCGCATCCTTCAACCCGTCGATGTCGTGCGGGTTGATGCGCAGTGAGGTCTTCAGCTCGTCGGCCGCTCCGGCGAATTCGCTCAGCACCAGAACGCCGTCCTCGTCGTGGCGGGCTGCCACGTATTCCTTGGCGACGAGGTTCATGCCGTCGCGCAGTGCCGTCACGAGCATCACGTCGGCGGCGAGGTAGAGCGCCGCCATCTCTTCGCGCGGGAATCCGTGATGCAGGTAGTTGACCGCCTGGTGACCGATCGTGCCGAAGTCGCCGTTGATGCGACCAACGGTCAGTTCGATCTCGTCGCGCAGATGCTTGTAGGTCTCGACCCGTTCGCGGCTCGGGCTCGCCACCTGGACGAGCGTGACGTCTTCGACCTTCAAACGCCCCTCTTCCAGGATCTCTGAGAAGGCCTTGAGCCGGTGGCCGATGCCCTTGGTGTAGTCGAGCCGGTCGACCCCGAGTATCACCGTCTTCGGATTGCCGAGCTCCGCGCGGATCTGTGTCGCCCGAGCCTGCACGGCGGGGCTGCGCGCAAGCTCCTCGAACGCCACGACGTCGATCGAGATCGGGAACGGCCGGGCGACGACCCGTCGAGCCGGCAGCTCGTCGGTCGCCGGCACCTCGATGAACGGGCTTCTCGTCGGGTAGCCGAGCAGCCGGCGAACCGCGCGCGAAAAGTTGCCGGCATCCGATACCCGCTGGAAGCCGATGACGTCGGCGCCAAGAAGTCCCTCGATGATCTGGGTGCGCCACGGCAGTTGCGAGTACAACCCATAAGCAGGAAACGGGATGTGGTTGAAGAACCCGATGACGAGGTCGGGTCGGGCCAGGCGCAGCATTCGAGGCACGAGCTGGAGCTGGTAGTCGTGCACCCACACCGTCGCACCCACGTCGGCGACTGCGGCGGCCTGGTCGGCGAACCGCTGGTTGACGGCGACATAGGAGTCCCACCAGTCGCGGTGGTAGGTCGCCGGCACGATCACGTCGTGGTACAGCGGCCAGATGGTGTCGTTGCTGAAGCCCTCATAGAAGAGTTCAACCTCGCCCCCGGTGAGGGCGAGCGGAACGATACGGAGTCCCGAGTGCGTGAACGGCGCGAGCTCCACTTCGGGCTGCCCGATCCAGCCGACCCACGCCCCCTCGGTTTTGCGCATCACCGGTTCGAGCGCCGTGACCAACCCGCCCGGCGACTGCTTCCAGGAGGCGGAGCCATCCTCGGCGACGACACGGTCGACCGGCAGGCGATTGGAGACGACGACGAAGGCGAAGCGCTCGTCGGCCATTTCACGACGGTAGCAGCCGCCGCCGAGAGGCCGAACCGATGGCGCAGAGGCCGCAGAACGTGTAATAGGCGCGCCGACGGAGTTCCCGAAACTGTCACACGCCGGACACACGGTCGCGTTAGGTTAGAGCGCGATGATTCAGATCGGCATGAGCACATCCTGCAACATCCTCTTGGGGGTGGAGCAGTCATTCAGGCTCGCACGGATCGCCGGCTACGACGGTCTCGAGATCATGGTGACGACCGATCCCGTGTCGAGGGATGCTGCTGCGCTGAATGCGCTGATCGAGCGGTACTCGCTGCCGATCCTTTCCATCCACGCCCCGTCGCTGTTCTGGATGCAGCTCATCGGCGGCCGTGACGCTCAGGTGAAGTTAGAGAAGTCGGCGGAGCTCGCCGCATCCGTTGGCGCCTCATCCGTTGTCGTGCACCCGCCGTTCCGGTGGGAAGCCGGCTACGCCAAGAACTTCGAACGCATCGTGCGCCAGACCGCGCAGAACACCGGCATCGAGATCTGCGTCGAGAACATGTTCCCGTGGAAGGTCGGCCACAAGATCCTGAAGGCCTACGCGCCGAGCCCTGACCCGCTCGACCTCGACGTCGACGCGATGACCCTCGACTTCTCGCACGCCTCGCTCAGCGGCCGCGACTCGCTCGAGTACGCGATGGCGATGGGCGACAAGCTGCGCCACATCCACCTCTGCGACGGTCGGCGAAGCGTCGACGACGGCAACATGCACGACGAGCATCTCGTGCCGGGCCGCGGCACCCAGCCGGTCGCCGAGACGCTTACCTACCTCGTCGAGAACGGCTTCACCGGGCACGTCGTCGCCGAGATCGGGCTGCACAAGATCCGCAACCCGCAGGTGCGCCTCGACATGCTCGTCGAGACGGTCGCCTTCGCGAAGCAGTACATCGGTCAGGAGCACGCGACGCGCGAGCCCCTCGCCCGCGGTGCGGAGCGCATCAACGGACGCAGCGTCCGGCGCGCCCGCAAGGCCGCCTCGCGCTCGTAAGTCAACCCCCGCCGAGTGGATGCCGGTCGCGGGGTAGCGTTGAGATTGACCTCAGGAGGCCGCATGCGCAAGTTCATCTTCAACTTCAGCGTGCTGAGTGCGCTGTTCGGCGCAGTCGGGCTGGTGAAGACGACGACCGCGGGCCCGCGTGATTGGCGCCTCATCCTGTTGTGGGTCGCCTGGGGAATCAACGTCGCCATCGCCGTCGGTACCGCCGCCGAGCGGGCGAAGGACCACGAACTCGAGGAGTGGTGATGTTCGGAGACCGGTACGGCCTCGGCTGGTTCTGGCACGTCGGCATGTTTGTCGGGGGTCTGATCTTCACGGCGGCAGTCGTCGTCGTCGCGGTGCTGCTCGTTCGGTACCTCATCGTCGCCACCCGCGCCGCCCAGTTGTACCTGGACACGAACTCGACGATTCCCCCGGCTGCGCCACCGTCGACGAAGCCCGCGCCGCGCACCCCGAAGTCCCCGCCCGCCGCCTGACGATCAGGCCAAGAAGCCCCGCAGCAACACGGCGGAGGCGTCGAGGTGCTCGCGCATCGCCTCGGCAGCACCCTGTTCGTTGCCCGCGAGGATCGCGAACACAATCGCTTCGTGCTGCCGGTTGGAGTGTTCGATGGTGCGGGCCAGCAGCGGGAAGGTGTCGAGCAGGTCGTTGACTCGCGACCGGTTGTCGGCGAGCAGGGTGACGAGCGACGGCACACCGACGATCTCGGCGAACGCCAGGTGCAGCCGGGAGTCAAGGCGTCGATAGTCCTCGGGCGTCGCAGCCTGCACTTCGCCGAGGCGGGTCCAGAGCAGTGCGCGTTCCTCGGCGCCGAGGCTGCGGCTCGCCGCGGCACGCACCGAGCCCACCTCGAGGATTTCACGCAGGCCGACGACATCCTCGATCTCGGCTGTGGTGGGCGTGACCGTGGGCACGACCGGAGGCGGTGGAAGCGGGTCGGTGACAAAGGTGCCACCGTAGCGGCCGCGCTTCGAGGTCAGGTATCCGGCTTCGGAGAGCTCGCGGATGGCTTCGCGCACCGTGTCGCGCGACACCGAGAATCGGGTGGCGAGGTCGCGCTCACTGGGCAGCGCCTGGCCGGGGGGAACGACACCGAGCCGGATCGTCTGCATCAGCCGTGCGACGGTGTCTTCGAGCGAGTTGCCGCTGCGAACCGGGCGGAAGACTGCTTCGTCGACGAGAGATGCCGGCGGGTCGGGGGTACTCACAACGGGGTGACGTAGGCGGCGCTGATGCCGCCGTCGACGAGAAACGTCGAGGCGGTGATGAAGGACGCATCGTCGCTCGCGAGAAACGCGACGGCGGCGGCGAGTTCTTCGGGTTCGGCGAACCGCCCGACGGGCACGTGCACGAGCCGGCGGGCAGCACGTTCCGGGTCCTTCGCGAACAGCTCCTTCAGCAGGGGCGTGTTCACCGGTCCGGGGCACAGCGCGTTGACACGGATGCCCTGGCGCGCGAACTGCACACCGAGCTCCCGGGTCATCGCGAGCACGCCGCCCTTCGAGGCGGTGTAGGAGATCTGGCTGGTCGCCGACCCCAGGATGGCGACGAAGGATGCCGTGTTGATGATCGAGCCGCGCCCCTGCGGAACCATGTGGCGCAGCGCAGCGCGCGAGCAGAGGTACACGCTCGTGAGGTTGACCAACTGCACACGATCCCAGGCGTCGAGCTCGGTGGTCTCGATCGAGTCGTCGTCGGGCGGCGAGATGCCGGCGTTGTTGAACGCGATATCGACCGAGCCGTACTCCGCCGCGGCGGTGTCGAACAGGGCGTCGACCTGGTCCTTATCGGCGACGTTCACCGGCACGAACAGGCCGCCCAACTCGGCTGCGGCCTTCTCGCCGGAGGCGGGGTCGAGGTCGCCGATCACGACTTTCGCGCCCTCGGCGACGAACCGACGCGCGGTGGCGAGGCCGATTCCGGATGCGCCGCCGGTGATCACGGCAACGCGACCCGCGAGTCTTTGGGTGAGGTCCATCGGGCTACTCCTGACTGAAGAAGACGTTCTTGGTTTCGGTGAAGGCAAGGGCCGCGTCGGGGCCGAGTTCGCGGCCGAGGCCGGACTGCTTCATGCCGCCGAACGGGGTGGTGTAGCGCACCGACGAGTGCGAGTTCACCGAGAGGTTGCCGCTCTCGACGCCGCGGGCGACGCGGATGCCGCGGCCGAGATCGCGAGTCCAGATCGAGCCCGAGAGGCCGTAGATCGACGAGTTCGCGAGACCGATCGCGTCGGCCTCGTCGTCGAACGGCAGAACGCTCACCACGGGGCCGAAG